>DATECO010000293.1:0-16543 GCA_035286865.1 Nitrospiria bacterium
TTAAATCCGCGACGACAAAACGTATTAACCAGTCACGGGGAACAACAGGACTGTCAGTGTGGCAACGGAATTACTACGAGCACATAATCCGGAATGATGACGAATTGAACCACATCCGTCAATACATTCGTGACAATCACTTGAACTGGGAAACAGATGATGAAAACCCTAACAGGAAAACAGTAACACTACCGACCATACCGTTTTGACGTTTTTTTATTATAAATCGGGCACGAAGAAAGGGAATAGTAGGTGATGGGACTTTTGAAAGGGATGATTACTGCCGTGCTTGTGGCGACTGTCCTCCTCTTGTCGATTCTGACGGCCCAGGCAGGATCGCCAGACGTCAAAGCCGCCCAGATGCATGTGCAGTCTATGGTGGAAGAGGGTGAGCAGATGATGAGCCGAGGTGATCAGGGGCATCTGGATGTGATGCGCAGCCATGCCGAGGCCATGCGGGAACATGCCAAGGCAGCCATGGAGGTAGCACCCCCCAATGACATGCATGGCAGAGAGGTGATGGAGCGCCTCAAGGAGGCTATCGGCCACCTGGATGAGGCGATTGTCCATGCACGACGAGGCCATGGAGATGCGGCCATGGCGCATGCCAAAAAGGCCATGGCCCATGCCAGGGAAGGCGCAAAACATGCCAAGGAGATGTGATTAAAACGCTTTCTTATTCCCCTCCGATTCCTGTGATCCTGTTCCAACTGTTGGCCCCATCTGTACTCTCAAAAAGGCCGACCTGTGTCCCCACAAAGATCGTGTTGGGATTGGAGAGATCGAGGGCCATCGACCGCACGACCATGCTTTTAAGCCCGTTGTTCATGGCCCTCCAGCTACCTGCACGATCTGTGCTCTTGTAGACCCCTTTCTCTGTTCCGGCGTACAGAATATTTCGATTGCTGGAGTCCATCAGGAGGCGGCCCACAAATCGCATGTCTAAACCCTCACTCCGCTTGTTCCATTGCCTTCCACCATCGATGCTGGTGTAAATTCCCTGAGTCGTCCCGATAAAGAGGCTTTGCGTATCGATGGGATCGATGACGATGGCATTTACACCCAGGGCCATGGCTGTTCCCACATCCCCTTCGATGAGGCCCTTATTAATGATCTCCCATCGATTCCCCTCGTCTGTGCTTTTGTACATTCCTCCGCTGGTCCCCGCATACATAATGGAGGGATCCCGGGGATCGATCATGATAGCGACGGTGTAGACGCTCTCCATCCCATGGACGGTCTCGGCCCAGGATGCTCCGCCTTCGGTACTCCGATAAGGTCCCACTGTGGTGGCAATATAGATTGTATTGGGATTTTTGGGGTGAAATGCAAAGGCGTTGACCACCGAGACATGCTCCTTCAGCCCGATATTGGCCGGCCGCCTTCGCTGCCCGCCGTCTGAACTCTTGTAAACCGCCGTGGCAAAGGTGCCAGCATAAACCGTGGAAGAGAGGACAGGGTCAATAGCCAATGAGATGACCTGGGCCTGCTCTAGGCCTTCACTCATCCGGGCCCAGGTCTGACCCTCGTCTTTGCTCTTGTAGATGGTTTCCCGTGTCGAGAGGTAGATGATCTTTGGGTTGGTCGGATGAACAGCAATTGCGAATATGGTCGGCTCACCCCGAGTACATCCAGGGACGCTATACAAGGCAGTCACGATAAGAAGGATGAATAGCAATAGATGAGGCATCGTTCTATATAATCTGAGTGACTAAAAAAAATCAAGATATCTCCACTTTCCCCAAGGTTTGAAGAGAGAGTTGGGATTGTGGAACACACCAAAATAAGCTATAATCGGCCCATCCAAGACCCAACGGGGTTTCAGACCAGGATATTAAGGATAATATGGAGTTTAAAGATTATTACAAGATCCTCGGCCTTGCAAAAAACGCGGGTGATCAGGAGATCAAGGCAGCCTACAGAAAACTGGCCCGAAAATATCACCCGGATCTAAACCCCGGCGATAAAAAAGCCGAGGAGAGATTTAAGGAGATCAACGAGGCCTACCAGATCCTGAGTAACTCAGAGAAACGCAGGAAATACGATGAAATGGGGTCCAACTGGGAGCAAATCCTCCGAGACCAAGAGTACGCCCGTAAGTATGCCCAGCCGGGATTCGAGGGATTTGGGCCGGAGGCCTTTGACCTGGGTGACTTCTTTGAGACTTTCTTCGGTCGTCCCGGACCGGAGGCCAGGTATCCCTTCACGGCACGTCCGCCTTCAGGCCCGCAACGGGGAACGGATCTCGAAAATGAAGTGCAGATCTCCCTTGAAGAGGCTTACCGGGGTTCAGAGAAACGGCTATCATTTTCTTTAGAGAATATCTGTGCAGATTGTCGCGGGTCCGGGATGAAGGTCGCCGCCGCAAAGAGACAAGAGCAGTTCCGGATCATCACGGAGGCCACAACCTGCCAAAGCTGTCAGGGCACTGGAATCGTGGTGGAACGCAAATCATTGCAGGTCAAGATTCCCCGCGGGGTCGTAGAAGGAGCCCGGGTGAGGCTGGCTGGCATGGGTGGGAAAGGGATCAATGGAGGTCCGCCGGGTGATCTATATCTGCGGATAAGAATTTTGCCTCACAAAAAAATTGTGGCCCGAGGTAACGACCTTTATTGCGAGCTCCCCGTACTAGATTACGAAGCCGCCCTGGGTGCCGAGATCCAGGTGCCCGCCCTGGACGGTTCCGTCTGGCTGAAGGTTCCCTCTGGCACCCAGACCGGCACTCAATTCCGGCTTAAAGGTAAAGGGCTTCCCTACTTTGAGGGGAAAGGCAGCGGCGATCTTTATTTCACCGTGAAGATCGTGATTCCGCCAGAGCTTTCGGAAAAGGAAAAGGAATTACTAAAACAGTTTCGCTCATCCCGCCAGCAGCGAGGTGAGAAAGATCCCCGCAAGGGGCTCCTGTAAGTAGGCTCCACATAGATGCAGGAAGAATACTCGGAAGAAGATCTTTATTACCACCTCAGGGCAGTTGCAAGGCTGCTCAATCTCAGCCCGCGGTCGATCCTGAAATATGAGCGCCTCGGATTGATTGAGTGCGAGGAGATCGTTGTGGAAGGTCGGATCCGGCACCGTTGCTATACCCTTGGCACCTTGGATCGACTCCGAAAGATCAAATGGCTGACGATGGATCTAGGGGTGAATCTGGCGGGCGTGGAGGTGATCCTCCAGCTCCTGGACAGGCTGGAGGAGACAAGATAAGACTCATCTTCGCCGGATGGACCGCTGTTTTTTACTTTACAGATCAAATCTGCTAGTATATACGCGCAAATCACGGGTGGGGGAGAACCCTTATGGTTCAAGGCGAATTCACGGATGAGGAAAAGACCCGGTTGGCCCCCTTTTTCACCAATTTGGAGAGGGAGGTCTTTGGCTTAAAGTTACCCCAGGAAGTGGCCGGGGCGTTATTCTCTAGATACAGCCGTTCCTCCAAGAGCTTGAGGAGGATCTTCCTGGAAGAATTCCTTGGAAGCACCGAGTTTGCCCTTGGAGAGATTCTCGGTTCCCATCGTCTAGAAGAGCAGCAGGACACCCAAGCGATCGAAAAGGCCCGGCAGTTCTACGACAGGGTGCTCGTGGGTTATGGGGACGACTCGGTCGCCCAGCTGGGTGGGGCCCATATTGCCTGTGAGAATATTTCCAATGTGGCCGCCAAGATCGTGGAAGATGCCCGGATCGGGATCGCGCCACTGGAAAAATCTACCCGCTATGTACGATATGATCAGAGGGACCGAACCGGGGAGTATGCCTTTTACAAAGAGCCTGCCATCATACAGTCCTCCCATGCGAAGGCTTACCTGGAACTGATGAGTCTATTGTTTGAGTCCTATGCCCATCAGATGGAGCCGATGATCGAGTTTGTGAAGAACAACCTGCCGATCACGGAGGTAGAATTCCGTCACCCACGCACGGGCGAGCCACTCACTTTCAGAGAGATAGCGGGTAACCCGGAGCTCAAGACCTGGGCCGAGAAGGCCTATCGTTCAACTATCCGGGCACAGGCCTGCGATGTGCTTCGTTCCTACCTCCCGGCGGCCACCCGGACGAACGTGGGGCTATTCGGTGTGGGCCAGGCCTTTGAGCACCTCCTGACAAAACTTTACTCTCAGGAGCTAGCTGAGGCGCGGGCCCTGGCGTTGGCCCTGCATCAGGAGCTCAACCAACTGATCCCTTCCTTTGTCAAGCGGGCTGGGGTGAACCCGTATCTCAGAGAGACCTGGAGGTCGGTCCGTGCGTTGACCCAAAAGCTCTTTGGGTCTGTCCCGGTGGAGGGAAATGATGCCGTGATACTGGTGGATTATGAGGAGGACGCCGAAGAGAAGCTGATCGCCGCCATTCTCTATCCTCACACCGAGCATCCCTTGACCCAGATCAGACAGGCTGTTTTGAGCATGAGTCCAGTGGAGAGAAGAAATATTGTGGACGAATACATTAGCCGGAGGAGACACCGGCGGGATAAGCCCGGTCGGGCCTTAGAACAGGTCTATTATACTTTTGACATTCTAGGGAATCTGGGAATGTACCGTGATTTGCAGCGGCACCGGATGCTGACCCAAGAGCGGCAGGACTTTACAGTGGTTCATGGGTATGATACCCCGGAGGAAATTATCGAGGCCGGCTTTCGACCCGCTTACGATCAGTGCATGGATGCGGCGGCGAGGATGTACCACAAGATTTATCCCGAACTTCCGCTGGAGGCACAGTATGTCGTCCCTCTGGCCTATCGGGTGAGATGGTCCATCAAGCTCAATCTCAGAGAGGCGATTCACATCGGGGAATTGCGGACCATGCCGCAAGGCCATCCTGATTACCGGGCCATTGTCCAGGAGATGTGGCGAAAGATCGAGAAGGTCCATCCCACATTGGCTTACTGTGCAAAATTCCTGGACTGGAAAACCTATCGTCTGGGCCGTCTCCAGTCTGAGATCCGGACTGAGTACAAGAGATCCTCCCTCACCTGAAAAGATCACACCGGCACAATCACCCTCGCTGGCGTGGGGCTTGAGCATATATTAGGAAGAGAAACGCCTGGTCCCACTGCTGAGGGGTGTGGGTTTTCAAAATCGAAGGAGGGCGGTTTCTGCGTAGATCCCTGGGGGCAAAGGCAAATGTCCGTGGATGAGGTGTGGAAGGCAAACCAGGAGAAAGTTGCTTTTGTAAAGCAATTTCCGGGCAGGGTTCAAACCTGGAATGAAGTGGCAGGAAAAACAATAGAAAAGGTCATCTCCCTGCCAGGTCGATCAGGGGCCATCCTTGTTTTTCACGATCTAACCTTTGTGGTGGTGCCGAGGCTGGACCCGGATCCGGCCGATCTTCTGGCAGGAGTGATGGCTGCCAGATGCGAGCTGGAGTCTGGGAACATCACCCTGTATCAGGAACTGGACCGGCTTGTCCAGCGGGAAAGGAAACTCCTGCAACAGGCCAGGCTCGAAAAGATCCTGGGTGCGGTGACTCATAACATGCCGGCAATTCCAGAATTAAAGGAGGAGCTGTTAAAGCTCCTGTCAAAACTATAAGAAAGGTAAAGCTTATTCTCGCGCTCCCGTGACCCTTCCCTGCCTGCCCCTGCCCGTCCCCTGCCTGCCGGCCAGGCTGGGGCAGGCGGGGGCAGGCAGGGGGTCAGCGCTCGAATGAGCTAGCTAGGAAGGGAGGGTAGATCATGACAAAAATCAAACTCATTGAGCTCGTTGCCCAGAAGGCCAAGATTAAGAAAGCAGCCGCCGAGCGGGCAATTAATACCTTTGTGGGGGCGATCAAGGACACTCTCGACAAAGGGAATAGTTTCACCGTAACCGGGTTCGGGACCTTTTTTGCCTCCAAGAGGGGTGCTAGGATGGGAAGAAATCCTAAGACGGGTCAACAGATCCAGATCCCAGCGATTCGAACCGTCCGTTTCCGACCCAGCGCCAAGATGAAGAAGCGGATGTAGTGTCATTGCCAGGCCAGTGGAAGTATCTACAAGCGGTATATAGACTTTTCCTGCGAATTGGCCCCCTCTCGAGTGGCTGAGACGCGGTAGAATACCTCAAATGACTGCATTTTCTGCCATGTGATATAATTGGCAGGGGGAAGACCCATGAAAGTGAAATCGATTAAGTCCCTGGGAGTGATCGGGGCTGGCAAGATGGGCTCAGCGCTCATTCGAGGGCTGCTGGAGGCTGGGGTCTTAACTCCGGGGCAGTTGATCGCCAGTGATCCGGCACAGCCGGCCCTGGATCAGCTCAAGCGGGAGACTGGGGTCAAAACGGCCGGCAGGAACACAGAGCTCGTAAAGCAGTCAGAGATCATCCTGATTGCGGTGAAACCGGATGTCTTGAGGACAGTATTGCGGGAGATCCGGGCTTTTGTGGGGAAGGATCATCTCGTCATCTCAATCGCGGCGGGAGTCTCCCTCCGGGTCATTGAAGAGGCTCTGAACCCGGGCTGCAGGATCGTGCGGGTGATGCCCAATACTCCATGCCTGGTGCGTGCAACGGCTGCGGCTTTCAGTCTTGGAGAAAATGCCACGGCTGAAGATGCCGAGCGAGTAAAAGCCATCTTTGGAACGGTAGGTCTGGCCATCGAGATGGATGAAAAACACCTAGATGCGGTGACGGGGCTTTCTGCCAGTGGGCCGGCCTATGTCTTTCTTATGATCGAAGCCTTGTCAGACGGGGGAGTGAAGATGGGGCTTCCCCGGCCAGTGGCGTTACAGCTCTCGGCACAGACGGTATTAGGCGCGGCCAAAATGGTCTTAGAAATGAAAAAGCACCCGGGCGAGCTTAAAGATCTGGTCACCTCCCCGGGTGGGACGACCATGGCAGGTCTTCACGCCCTGGAAGGTCGGGCTTTCCGTGCTGCCCTGATCGAGGCTGTAGAGGCCGCAACCCGGAGGGCAGAGGAGCTTGGAAAAAGTCAGTGAACAGTGAACAGTGAAAACTTCCAGCGCACTAAATAAAATTGGAGAGGTTAGGGAATGAAAGGTGAGAGTTTTATCAAAGGTAGGAATTTTATCAATGGTCAATGGGTTGCCCCGACGAGCGGTCAATCTCTGGAAAGCCGAAATCCAGCTAATTGGGATGAAATCATCGGGGAGTTTCCGCGATCCAGTGTAAAGGATGTGCAACAGGCCGTGAGCGCGGCGCGTGAGGCCTTTCCGATTTGGCGGAGGGTGTCCAGGATTAAGCGCGCCGAATGTCTGGATGCCTTCGTTCAGTTGGTCAAGCGGGATCATGAGGACATCTCCAGGTTAGTGACGAGAGAGGCGGGGAAATCTATTAACGAGTCCAGAGCGGATGTGACCGAGGGGATTCACATGATCCAGCATGAATTCGGCCTGGGCCGGATGCCCTTTGGCGACATTGTGGCCTCTGAGATCGAGGGGAAGGATTCCTATATCCGAAGGAAACCAAAAGGCGTGATTGCCGCGATCACTCCGTGGAACTTTCCGTTTGCCATACCCCTGTGGCTGATCGGGCCTTCTCTCTTAGAAGGCAACACGGTGATCTTTAAACCCTCAGAAGATACGCCCATGGTCGGACAGCGGATTGTGGAATATTTCGAACAGGCAGGGCTTCCGCCCGGTGTACTGAACCTGGTGCAGGGATCTGGCGAGGAAGCTGGAAAACCTCTGGTGAGGCATCCCGAAGTCGATGTTGTCGTCTTCACGGGTTCCTATGAGGTGGGGTCTGAGATTAAAGAGGCCTGTTCCAAGGATTATAAGAAGATGGCAGTTTGTGAGATGGGGGGAAAGAATGCGGTCATTGTGTTTGAGGATGCCGACCTAAGTATCGCCGTGAATGCTGCCATCCTGAGCGCTTATAAGACCACCGGGCAGCGCTGCACCTCTGCCGGCCGGCTGATTGTACATGAGCGGGTCATCGATGCTTTTGAACGCGAATTCACTAAACAGACCCGGCGCATCATCATCGGAGATCCCCTGTCAGAGAAGACCTTTATGGGTCCACTGATCAATGAGGCGGGCAGAAAGAAAGTGGAGTCCTACAACGACCTGGCGGTTAAAGAAGGGGGCAAAGTGCTGCTGGAGGGCGGACGGCCCCAGGGGAATATTTATGAGAAAGGCTTTTTCGTCAATCCCTTCGTGTATCGGATGGAGCACAGCCCTCAAAGCCGAGTCCTGAGAGAAGAGGTGTTCGGCCCCCATGTGGCCATCATCCCGTTTAACACCGTCGAGGAAGCCATACGAATTTACAACGATACGCCTTACGGGCTTTCCCTGGCCGCCATCACGGAGGATTACCGCAAGGCCTGGCTAATCCGTGAGGAATGCGAATACGGTCTGGGCTATGTAAACTTGCCGACGATCGGGGCAGAGGTGCATCTGCCCTTTGGCGGAATCAAAAAGAGTGGAACAGGAATCCCATCGGCCTCAGGCCTGGTCGACGCCGTGACCCACAAGACGGCCTGGACGATCAACCACGCCAAAGAGATAAAAATGGCCCAGGGGCTCAAAGCAGAGATTGAACACGAATAGCGAGTGCAGTTCCCGATCCATTGCCCCCACATTCCGACCTGCCCCTCGCTTAAGGCGGGTTTCTTCAATCGATATTCCGTCCGTCAGTCTCTTTTTTTCCATTGGGTCGGTTAAAGGACGATACAGGATGTTAGGGTTAAACTGAAATGGAAAGCGAGATTGTTGAAATCAAAGGCCACATCATCGACTCGCTGACCCTACCCAAAGTGCTCGATGAGGTGATGAATTTGGGAGGGGGCTTTGAAATCCTCGAGATGAAGATCGGGCAGAGGCGACAGGATCCCAGCCACGCAAGGATCAAAGTGTGTGCGCCCTCCAGGCCTGAACTGGAGATCATCCTGGCTCGGATCAAGCAGCAGGGAGCCCTGCCCATCATTGAAAAAGAGGTAACCCTCGCAATGACAGACCGGGACGGGGCCTTTCCGGAAGGTTTTTACTGCACCACCCATCTTCAGACCTTTGTCCATTATAAAGGACGATGGATTGAGGTAGAAAATCCCGAAATGGACTGCGCCCTTCTTATTGATACAGTGTCTTGCCGGGCGACTACCTTACCCATGCATCATGTGAAGAAGGGGCAATACATTGTGGTGGGACACCAAGGGGTCCGTGTCATCCCCCAGGAACGCTCATCTGTCCGCAATGTCTTTGAATTCATGGCGAGCAGTGTCTCTTCAGAAAAACCCAAAGGGGTGCTGATACGGGAAATTGCAAACGAGATGGTGGAGGCCAAAAGGCGTGGTGGAAAGATCCTGTGGGTGGCAGGGCCTGCCCTGGTTCACACCGGTGCAGGTGAACACCTGGTCCGGATGATTCAGGCGGGATTTGTGGACCTTCTCTTTGCTGGAAATGCCCTGGCTGCCCACGATATCGAACAGGCCCTCTTTGGCACCTCTCTAGGGGTGTCTCTCGAGAAGGGGATGCCGGCCGTGGAGGGCCATGAGCATCATCTGAGGGCGATCAACCTGATCCGCCGGGCGGGGTCCATCCGGCACGCCGTCCAGGAGGGGATTCTCAAGAGTGGAATCATGTATCACTGTATCCGGCACGCTGTAGATTTTGTCCTGGCGGGTTCGATCCGAGATGACGGACCTCTGCCAGAGGTGATCACGGATGTGCTGGTCGCCCAGGACGAGATGCGCAAGCGGATTGCAGGTGTAGAGGTCTGCCTCATGGTCGCCACGGCCCTTCATTCCATTGCCACGGGGAACCTCTTGCCGGCCAGGGTCAAGACTATCTGTGTTGATATTAATCCAGCAGTAGTGACCAAACTGGCTGATCGGGGTAGCTTTCAGGCCATCGGTCTGGTGACAGATGTTGAACCGTTCTTAAGGGCCCTGTGGAATTACCTGAAACAGGCGGGTCCTCTCACCGACTGATGGTGTTGCATGTGGGGGCCCGTGCTAGGATTCGTTAACCGTTATACGTTAAACGTTAATCGTTCTGGAATTCCCACGATTAACAAATCACGATTCACGAATAACGTCCTTTGCCCCCACGCCCCGCGCTCGGGCTAGCCAAGCCAGACCCTCGCTTTACTCGCATATACCACACACTAAAAAGCTGATCGAATTATTTCAATGTCTTGAGGACATTGAGAATTTCCTTATTGTCCCGGGCCTGCAAGACCGGCTGGACCTTTACGTAACGGACGGTGCCACCTTTGTCTACCACGACCGTGGCCCGCTGGGCACAGTTGAAATCTTCCAGGTACAGGCCGTACTGCTTCACCACCTCCCGCTTAAGATCGCTCAAGAGCCTGTGCTTAAAATCCATCGCATCCGCCCATGCCTTGTGGCACCAGGTGCTGTCACAACTGATCCCCAGGATCTCGGCACCGGTGTCTGAAAATTTGGGGAAATCATCCGTGAAACACTTATTCTCATTTTGGCAAACTGGGCTCCAGTCAAAGGGATAGAAAGCCAGGACAATATTCTTTTTCCCTTTAAAGTCAGAGAGCTTTACCTCTTTTTCATTCTGGTCTTTCATTAAAAAATCTGGGGCCGCCTGCCCCACCTTGATTGTCTGCATCGCACTCATTTTATTTCCCCCTTTTAAGCTTTGCTACATTCACATTTCTCACCTTCAGGTGAAAAATATACCTAGCACACTTACCTTCCCAGTGTCAAGGACATTTGCTGACGCACGTCATATCCGAGCCGTCTAGGTTATATTGGGTATCGGTTGGATAGGCGCTTGACCCGTGATCTTGAATCTTTTACCATAGAAGCAAAGCGGGGCTCCATTCATGTACACCCCAAGCCGTTTCATCGCAGACACCATGCTGGGGAAACTGGCACGGTGGCTGAGGGTCCTGGGCTATGACACCTTATACTTCCGAGACATCGAGGATCACACCCTCATCCAGGTGGCCGTTTCCCAGCATCGATGGCTCCTGACCCGAGACACCCTTTTGCTCAAGGATCTCAGACCTATAAACTACACCTTCGTCCGGGATGATCATCTCAGGGACCAGTTAAGGCAGGTGGTCACGGAGCTGGGTCTTGCGATAGATCAATTCTTCTTGATGCGATGCCTCGAATGCAATGAGGAACTGATTACCATAACCAGGGACCAGGCACAGCCTTTGGTGCCCGAGTATGTCTATCAGACCCAACAGCAATTCTCGCAGTGCCCGGCCTGCCGGCGGGTGTATTGGGAAGGAACCCATTATCACCGGATTTGCGATAGGTTACATGAACTCTTCCCAAAACTTCAGCAGAGATAATGCAATCCTGGCGGCTTCTTGATAGCGGGCCGGCTGATGCCCAAATGAATATGGCCATCGACGAGGCCATTGCCCTGGCCTGCCAGCAGGGGCAGAGTCCACCTACGCTGCGTTTCTACAATTGGCACCCGGCCGCCTTGTCTATCGGATATTTCCAGAATGTTAAGGGAGAGATCGACCTCACCCGCTGCAAGGCGCAGGGTTATGGTTTCGTTCGTAGGCCGACAGGCGGAAAAGCCGTCTTGCATGATCAGGAACTGACATACTGTGTGGCGGCAAAGGCAGACAATCCACTTTTTCCAAAAGACCTGCACGGCGCCTTTCTGGTCATCGCCCATGCCTTGATCTCGGGGCTAAATAATATTGGTATCCAGGCCAAGGTGTTCGAATCAGCCACCCGAAAGGGACATTCTAGACCATCGCGGTCTTCCCCCTCTTGCTTTGCTGAGGCCATGGGCTTTGAGATTGGGGTAGAGGGGAAAAAACTCATTGGCAGCGCCCAGCGGCGCTGGAGAGAGGGCTTTTTACAGCATGGGTCTATTCTATGTCATTTTGATCCCGAAAACCTCTTCGGCCTTTTGAAATTCTCGGACGAAGAGAAAAGAAAACAGGCACTTTCCAGAACTGCCATGGCCGTGACCTCTCTAGCTTCCATCCTCCAAAGACAGTTAGATTTTAGCTGCATCAAGGAAGGACTGATCAAGGGGTTTGAGGAAACACTCAAAATTCGGTTGGTCCGATCCGAACTCACCCCTTTTGAGTTGGATTTGGCTCAACAACTCGTCTACAAGAAATACGGGACCGATGCCTGGAACCTACAACGACGCCAGACTCCTTAATCTTCACTTGTTATCGCTATGGCTGAGAAAGTTTTATCAGGGGGCGTGTGGGTTGTCACATCCCTCGGGGCAACCAGGTATTGACTGCCGAGGAACCCTGATCTCGTGAGTCCCGCCGGGAAGGAAGTCTTTTCGGATCTCCGGGTTCAGGAGCTTGAGTTCCAGAAAGTAAGATCCGAACTCAGCGGCCAAACTAGAGAGGTGCTGGCGCTGCCCCGCGATTTTCACGGTCACCCTTTCGGTGTCCACGGGTGTATACAGGTCTTCCTTGGCCAGGCTTAGGAACTTCTCCGGCTGGGAGAAAATCTCCTTGACTGCCAGGATCCTGGGAATATACCGCATCGTCTCACTATTAAAACGCACCTTCCAGTAGTCAGCTACCTTTTGGTCACGCAGGGCCATCCGGATACGCTTCTCTCCGGCATTGTAAGCCGCCAGGGCGAGATACCAGTCGTCAAAGAGGTTATGCAGAACCTTGAGATATTTGATCGCAGCCTCTGTGGACCGTTCAAGATCGCGCCGCTCGTCTTTCCAATAAGTTCTCTCCAGATCGAAATGTCGGCCAGTCGAAGACGTGAACTGCCACGGCCCAGCCGCCTTGGCCGAAGAGGTCGCTGCTGGTACGCACTTGCTCTCGACCAGGAGCACGTATTTGAGGTCATCTGGCATGCCTGCCTCTGCCAACATCCGTTCGACGAGAGGAAAGCAACGGCCCGTCCGTTTGGCCAGAATGATGTTCTCTCCTTCATCCCCCAGGAACTGATAGAACTCATACTCAATCCGCTCACGAACTTGCCAGTTGTCCAAGGGAACCGGTTGACCGGCGAACTGCATCTCCTGCGGGAGCCTAAAGGAACTCAAAAAAGGCCGAGTAGGAGGGAGTTGAGGGTCACTTTCGGGTGTTCCACCTGCTGCTAAAAATAGAACGAGAAGCGCAAGTCCGCCTGCTGCTAATAAAGAGAGGCTCAAGGGCTTTCTGAGTTTCTCAGGAAGACTCCACTTTTTCAATTGCTGCATTGTCATATCGAGAAGTGTAGCATTGATCGGAAAAACCGGCAAGCATTCGTGGTTTGTACATTAGACTATTGACGTTTACCAGGCCTCCAGTTAAAATAGCGTATTATTTTATATCTCAACTAAAAAGAATCTTACCACCAGCGAATGAGGAAAGGAGTTCTGCATGTACTGTCCGAAATGCGAATGGAACGTCGTGTCCTTTGCGGTTGAGACGCGCCGCTGGAGCTGCAAACGGTGCAAATACGAATGGACCGAGAAGAGCAGACCATCGACCACAGCCCTCTTTGGTCAACGCACAATGAAGAGGAGTGGCCCAGCGAGCCCCCGATCCAAAGGGCGCAAAAGTAAGCCCCCCGCATCAAAGGCAAAAAAGAAGATCTCCAGGGGGAGGACCGCCGGCGCGAAAAGGCGCCGATGATGGATCTTTAATCCTCTTCCAGGGCCGTTATACCCTCCAGGAAGAGACCCACCACCTTTTGAACCCGTAAGACTGCAAGGTCTCGATCATACGTGGTGTTGAAAAGTTGTCGCTGGGCCTCATGGAGGAGTGAGTTGGCATCAAGCATATCTATATTAGTGGCCAGACCGAAGGCAAACTGTTTCTCAACCAGCGTGAAGTTTTCCTGGGCAAAGGCAACCTGGTCCTTAAAGTTCTCCAGAACCGACCCCACTGCGGTCAGATCACGCAGGGCGTTTTTCACCTCCACCTCGATACGGTCCTCCAGAAGGGTGCGTTGAAGTCCGGCCTGCCTGGCCTTGGAACGGGCCTCTCTTAACTCGGCCAGCCGAAGGCCTCCCTCAAACAATGGAAAGGTTAGGGTCAAGGCCGCTCGCTTATCGGTCTCCACAAAGAAAAAGGGGTTCTCTGGATCCTGATCTAGACGGCTGTAGATTCCCTCTAAAGAAAGTGTCGGAAAAAATCCCCCACGGGCAAATCGGATACCCTTCAAGGCAATTGCCTCACGAATATGGGAGGTCGCCAAATCCGGTCGTTTCTGATACGCTTGCTGGATCAGTTCCTCTTCTGTGCCTGGCGGGACAGATGGGGCAGGTGGATCTGAAACTTCAAAGTCCTCCTGAAGCTTGGCCAGCAGGGCCAACTGGTCTCGATTGGTCCTAAGTTCAGTCTCGGAACGGACCAGATCGGCCCGGGCCCTGGACAATTCGGCTTGGGCCCGAAGCACAATCGCCTTGGTCACCTCCCCTACATTAAAGCGGAATTGAGATGCCTTCAGGTGTCTTTCCAATCGCTCGACCTCGACCTGGGCAATAGCCTGGTTCTTCTTGGCCTTTAGCACATTATAGTAGGCCGTGGCCACATTAAAAAGGAGGTCCTCCTGGGCAGCTCTGAGCGCTTCTGTGCTTTCCTTTATTCCCTCTTTTGCAATACTGTAGGTCGCCATCGCCCTCCCGCCCGTATAGAGGGGCTGGGTGATTCGTAATTCGAGTGCATCCTCTTCTTCTGGGCGGATGACATTACCGCTCGTAGATAAAATCGCATCAGGCCGCCGGGTATAATTGGCCTCCGTCACGACACTGGGAAGCATGACGGCGAAGGCCTTATCCTTCTCGTCACGTGCCAGAGCCATTCCTTCCCGGGCGATCATAATCTGCTCATTGGCCATGAGGGCCCTGGAATATACATCTTCTAGCGTCATTTGGGGCTGGGCCATGGCCATTGAGTCCACTCCAAGGATTACCATTCCAATCGTCGCCTTCCAAAAAATTCCCGGTATCATCGGTCTCGCCCTCTTCTAGTGTGCATTGTCGAAGAACTCATTTTTTACACGTCCCCACCCATCCTGTCAAGAGATTCCTGCCTCCTCCCCACCCCGATTTATCTAAGGCATGTTCATTTGACAGCAAACGAGAATCGGTTAAACTTAACAATAAATAATTCGAGTCACTGTTTTTTCCTTGACAATAAAAGAGAAAACCACGTAGACTGGAAAAAAGAGGGCTTCCCGGCAAAGGGGTCCCTCACAACCAGCTAATATGCAAACGTAGAAATTAGGTCTGCCAGGTTTCCCCAGGGAATGTGTGGGATTCACTTACGGAAAGGAGCCTCATTTGAAATTGATTGGGACGATCCTCTTTGCCGGTTCTCTCACCCTTCTACTCTCATCCTGTGCCTCAACACCCAGGGCACTCACCCTCACAAAGGTTGTGCAAATCGATCCTGCAGAACAATCTGCGGCAGCAACGACCCTCAGTGGTGGAGATTCAGATCATGCAAACCTCCCCCAGAGCGGAGAGTCCGCCCGACTAAATCCCTTCCAAGGACAGACTCAAGGGAATTCTTCCGATCCACTTCGGGAATCCTCCCAGATAGAAGCCGTTCTGCCTGGTTCTCCGATTGTTGAGGAGATCGAAGAATCTGAGGACGAGGCAGAGGCGGAGGAAGAAGTCACCTACGATGTCCCCATTATCCGGAATGCGAGCGTAGAAGCCCATATTGAATACTTTCAGACCGTGATCAAGGATCGGTTCGAATTGTGGCTCTCCAGGTCCGGCCGATATATCCCGTTCATGAAGGAAACCTTCAAGAGCTATGGGCTGCCCGAGGATCTGGTCTTCGTTGCACTCATCGAGAGCGGTTTTAATCCGATCGCTTATTCAAGGGCCCGGGCAGTGGGACCGTGGCAATTCATCAAAGGGACTGGAAGGAGGTACGGGCTCCGAATCGATGAGTGGATCGATGAGCGGCGCGATCCTATCAAATCCACCATCGCAGCGGCCAAGTACCTTAAAGATCTTTACAACATGTTCGATTCCTGGCCCTTGGCCCTGGCCTCTTATAATGCAGGCGAGGGCAGGGTGATGAGGGCCATGGCGCGGACCAGGTCTGAGGACTTCTGGGATCTGCGTTCCACTCGATACCTGCGCCCTGAGACCAAGAACTACGTCCCCAAGTTCATGGCGGCCACCATCATCGCCAAGAATCCAGAGAAGTACGGTTTTAAGCTCGATCTCTGGGAGCCACTTCAGTTTGATGAAGTGGTCATCGTGAGCCCTACCGACTTGCGCGTTATTGCGAAGTCTGCGGGAGTGACCTATGAAGACCTCAAGACCCTAAACCCAGAATTGAGAAGCACCATCACGCCGTTAAACTATAAGGATTATGTCCTAAAACTTCCTTACGGCACCAAGCAGGCCTTTCTTGAGAACTTTTCAGATGTTCCTGTCCAGAAGCGGATGATCCAGCTGAGACATCGCGTGAGACGAGGTGAGACATTATCTACCCTTGCCAGAAAATTTGGGACCAGTATCCAGGCCATCCGGGAGCTCAACAATCTAGGGAGGTCCCATATCATCCGAGAAGGCCGCTATCTGCTGATTCCTATGAGCAGTAGAAGTGCAATCAGCCAGGGGCATAAAAAACTCTCAACAGCGATTAATTACACTCCATCAGAGGATGAACAGAGATTAAAGAAGATCCTTTACAAGGTCAGGCGGGGTGACACGCTCTGGAGGATATCAAAATAC
>DATECO010000294.1:0-3089 GCA_035286865.1 Nitrospiria bacterium
GTGACGTGGCTACCTGTGACGGGTGTGGGTTTCTGCTGATGGCCTATACCCAGCCCCAGGATTACGAAGAGGCCCTCAAGAGCCTCAAGGTCTGGGGAGGGGAGTTTTCTAAGGCAGTGGTGGGAAGCCTCCAGGTGGTGGCCAAGGCCCGACCCTCAAGAAAACGGGTGTAAAAGCACGCCGAAATGGTGTAGAATAAACGGGTAATGTTGGAATACGCCAAAAAGATCGTAGAGACCTTGCGCAAAGCCGGATTCAAGGCTTATTTTGCAGGGGGGTGCGTGCGGGATCAGGTGATGGGCCGTGAGCCCCAGGACTATGATATCGCTACGGATGCCCGCCCTGAGGCCGTGATGCGACTCTTTCCAAAGACCATCCCCGCCGGGATAAGCTTCGGGGTGGTGATTGTACTTGAAGGCCCGTATCAATATGAGGTGGCGACTTTTCGGTCTGACGGACAGTACCTGGATGGTCGTCACCCGATGCAGATCCATTTCTCGGATGAGGTGGAGGATGCCAGGCGGCGAGACTTCACGATCAATGGGATGTTTTACGACCCGATCGACGGGAGGATTGTGGACTATGTAGAAGGCCAGGTGGACATCAAGGCCGGCCTCATCCGGTGTATTGGCGACCCCCGGGAGAGATTTGCAGAGGATAAGCTTCGCCTGATGCGGGCGGTGAGGTTTGCCGCCCAATTTGATTACAAGATTGAATCCACGACCTACCAGGCTATACTGGATCTGGCTAGCCAGATCACGATAGTCAGTGCCGAACGGATCAGAGATGAGCTGGCTAAAACCTTGACGGGTCCGCGGCCGACACAGGGCCTACGGATGCTCCACCAGACGGGTCTGCTGAAGGCAATCCTGCCGGAGGTATGTGCAATGGAAGGGGTAGAGCAGCCCCCAGAGTTTCACCCGGAGGGGGATGTTTGGACGCATACGCTCATCATGCTGGAAAAGATGGACCCTGGCTCTAATTTCGAGCTGGCCCTGAGTGTGTTGCTCCATGATGTAGGCAAACCTCCCACCTTCTCTCCACCTAAGACAGAGAAGGACCGCATCCGCTTTGACAACCATTGTCCGGTGGGGGCGGAGATGTCCGAAGGGATCTGCTCCAGACTGAGGCTTTCCCGCAAGCAGACCGAGAAAGTGGTAGAATTGGTCAGGGAACACCTGCGGTTTAAGGACGTCAGGCAGATGAGGGAAAGCAAGCTGAAGCGTTTCTTACGGGGTGAGCATTTTCCGGATCACCTGGAACTGCACCGCCTGGACTGCCTGGCCAGTCACGGGGATCTCTCCAACTGGGAATTCTGCAAGCAGAAATTGGAGGAGATCGGTCCAGAGGAGATGCGTCCTGAGAGACTCGTGACGGGTGATGATCTGATCAGAATGGGTTATGTACCGGGGCCACTGTTTTCCGAGATCCTGACGGCCGTGGAGGATGCCCAACTAGAGGGGCAGGTCAAAGACCGCGAGGCGGCCCTTGAACTGATCGAAAACAAATTCCCACTGAACAAGAATAAATAGGGGGGAAAATAGATGTCTGCTGAATTGCCCACAGAGGGGACCGATCTGGTGAATCTGGTCTCAGCATCACTGGCAAACTGGGATGCGGTCGTGAAGGGATCGGCGCTTCCGCTGGTGGTAAATTTTTGGGCACCGTGGTGTCCTCATTCTGAGAAGCTGACTTCTACGTTTCAGGCGTTATCGCATCGCTTTGTGGGGCGGATGAAATTTGTCCGGGTGAATACGGATGAAAATAAGGAACTGGCGGCGCGCTACGGGATCATGAGCCTCCCGACACTCCTATACTTTTATCAGGGCAGACCCTATTTCGGACTGATCGGCGATGCACCCAAACATCAACTGGAGTCTGAGATGGAACACATCCTGGCCCAGCACAAGCGGTGCCTGTCCCGCTCATCCGAAAAGCCTGGGTGATGATTTAGCGTGGGATCACTTGGTTGCTAAATCGATTTTTTGAGCGAGATCAAAGTCTTTTTCTGTGATGCCTCCAGCCGAGTGAGTGGAGAGGGACATCGTCACGCGGGTATAATTGATGACGATGTCTGGATGATGATCTGCCGCTTCCGCCGCATTGGCCACACGATTGACAAAGGCCACCGCCGACATGAAGTCATTAAATTTAAACTGCTTCCTAATGGCATTGTCGGCGAGCTGCCAGCCGGCTAGACCTGTAAGGCGATTTTTGATCTCTTCAGGGGGAAGCTTTGCCATAGGTTTCCTCCATTAGCGTGCCTAATTTAGCACGTTCCAGATAACATCGTCAATATTTTAAGAGTCCAATCGAATTTCGGAAGTTCGAAGGTTCCGAAAAGGGATATCGAGCGAAGGGGAATCTACTCTCTTTTCATCCGCGATGCGTGGAGCAGGTTGAAAAAGCATCGGTGAATGGGATATATTGAGAAAGGTAATGATCATGGCTAAGTCAAGTCGGCCGGCTAAACCCGTGGAAATTGCAAAGGAAGGGACGACAGCGATTCGCGTGAAATGGGAGGATGGCCACGAGGGAGTCTATCCGAACCAGTACCTGAGGCAGAATTGTCGATGCGCCAATTGTGTGCAGGAATGGACCGGGGAGGTCATGATCAAGCCCGAGATGATTCCCCCGGACATCACCCCACTCAAGATCAGCCCGGTGGGACTCTATGCCATTCATATCAACTGGAGTGACGGGCATGAGACCGGTATATATTCGTTTGATATGCTTCGAGAGATCTGCCCATGTGATCAATGTTCCGTAAAGGGGAGAGCATGATGCCGATGTGCGGCAACTGGTTTTACCAGTGATGGGCTGGGGCGTGGAGGTGGTCATGCAAGAGATCATACCGGGAATTTATCGATGGTCATGGTTCTCACAGGAGAAGGGATATGATTTTAACGGTTATTTTGTGATTTCAGATCAGGAAAGGGTCATCATCGATCCACCTCCCATGACGCCACCAGACCAGGAGTGGGTGAAGAAACAGGGTCCAGTGACCTGTATCCTCCTGACCAACCGTGACCATGTCCGTGAGGCCGAGGGCTTTCGCCGCCAGTTTTCGTGCAGGGTCATAATCCATG
>DATECO010000295.1:0-10138 GCA_035286865.1 Nitrospiria bacterium
TGACGGAGGAATCTATAAAATTACCCCTCGTGCTGTAGTTCTGATCAAGGAGGCTATTGACCTGGAACGTGTCCTGGAGTATGCCAGGACACACACTATCCCCCTCACGGCAAGAAGCGCAGGCACTAACCTCACCGGGAGTGCCATCGGGGAGGGGATCATCCTGGAGTTCTCTGGGTATGACCGCATCGTAGAGCTCAATCGCGAGGAACAATGGGTGCGGGTACAGCCCGGCATAATATATGCCGAGCTCAACAAATATCTGGATCGCTTTGGACTCATATTTGCCCCGGACCCCTCCAGCGGTGATATGTGTAGAATTGGCGGGATGCTAGGCACCAATGCGGCAGGTCCCCACACCCTCAAGTATGGGGCCACCAAGGACAATGTGATCTCTCTGGAGGTCTATCTCGCCGATGGAAAAAAGATCACCGCCCGTTCCTACCACCTGCAGGAACCTTCCCTTGAGCACCTGCTCGCGAGGTCTTCTCAGCTGCAGATGCTTCAGGACCTCATCCGGCAGAACAGCACATTGATTCACACCAAAAAGCCCAGGGTGACCAAGAACAGCAGTGGTTACAATCTCTTTGCCCTTGCAGAGGGGTTGGATCAGGGGTATTTTGATCTGGCCAGACTCTTTGTAGGGAGCGAGGGGACATTAGGCCTGACGATCGAGGCCAAGCTCAGGCTCGTGGCAAAGCCCCTGAGGACTGCCACTGTACTGATCTACTTTGCCCACCTGCAGGATGTGGGGGGTGCTGTGAATGCATTCCTGGCGTTGAGGCCCAGTGCCATGGAGGTGATGGATGCCAATGCCATGGACATTGTGGGGAGGTCCCGACATGGAATTCCCCGGGAGGCCCAGGCCTTGTTGCTCATGGAGTTTGATGAAGATCCTCTCGAGGATAGCCTGCAGCGGATGGATCAGTTGTGCCAACAGTATCGACTCTGCGGTGATATACAGGTGGCCCATGCGAAGGAGGCACAGGAGGCCCTGTGGAAGGCAAGGAAATCGATCTATCCCTCGTTATATCGCTTTGATCAGAAAAAGCGGCCCATTAATTTTGCAGACGATGTGGTGGTGCCGGCCCATCGTCTCTCGGAACTAATCGAATATCTGGATCGATATTTCAAAGACCTTCAAGTCCCCGTGGCCATTTATGGTCACATCGGGGACGGCAACGCCCATATCAATCCTCTCCTGGATATCAATGATCCGGCTGATGTGGAAAGGATGGTGAAGGCCTCCAAGGAGATCCATGAGACGGTCATCAGCCGTTTCGGGGGATCCATCTGTGGGGAGCACGGCGATGGGAGGGTCAGGAAGGCATTTGTCCGGGACCTCTATGGGGAGGAGCTCTATCGCCTCTTCCAGGAGACAAAGCATCTTTTGGATCCTCAAGGGATCTTAAATCCGGGAGTCAAGATAGATATGGCGGAGGCCAGGCCGGCAGGCCATCCTTTTACGGCCTATCTGGATTATGAACGATTCACAAAACTCTGCGCCACTTGTGGGAAATGCAACAGTGTCTGCCCCGCCCACGATGTTTCTTCGGAGGAGTCGAACAGCGCTCGAGGGTGGTTTCACATCCTGACCTCACCTGACTATTCCTATGAGAATTCAGGGCGGGTGGTAGAGGCCTGTCTCAACTGCAAGTCCTGTCGAGTGGTCTGCCCTGCGGGCATCGACGTCTCGGAGGAGATCCTCAAGAGAAGGGCCGAGCACCCCAACCCTCTGGCCGGGGTGATTTTCGGGTTCCAGGACCGGCGAGTCCTGTTTGAGACCTTGCTCAGCCTACTGGGATTCACTCAGCCCCTCTGGGATCGACCGTGGGGACGTGTCATGCTGGAACAGCTGACCCGGCCGATCCTTCGATTCTTGGCCCCTACGGCCAGGATCCCAAGAGATCTGGTTTTGCCTAGAATCGCCGTGAAAAACCTGCGCCAACGCTATGCCAATCTAACCGAAGAAGGTAGTCGACAGACGGTCGCCTATTTTCATGGCTGTGCGGCCAACTATTTTATGGATGGGGTCGGGGATTCGGTCATCCGTATCCTCCAGAAGCTCGGGGTGGGTGTGGTGCTGCCGAGACAGAAATGCTCTGGCACTCCCATGCAAACCTATGGCCTCTCCGATAGGGTGAAGGCCTGTGCCCGGTTCAACGTCGATTCCCTATTACGTTATGAGACCGTGGTCACAGGCTGTGCCTCATGCACACTGATGCTCAAGGACTATCCGGCCATCTTGGATGAGGGTGAAGACAGGCAAAAGGCGGCTATGCTGGCCTCACGTGTGCTTCACATCACCGAGTTCTTGACAAAAAGAGTGGACTTTAATATACGAAAGGATACTGCACCCTCGGGCAAAAAGCAGGTGATTACCTACCACTCCTCCTGCCACTTGCGGGCTGCGGGTGTGATCCATGAACCGCGTGAGTTGCTCAAACGGATTCCCGGGGCTCAATTTGTGGAGATGCAGGACGCGGATCGGTGTGCAGGGGGGGCGGGAACCTTCATTGTCAAAAACTATGATCTATCCCAACAGGTCTTTGAGCGCAAGCGCCGTGCCATTGCGGCTGCACATCCGGATGTGGTGGCCACAAGCTGTCCCGCCTGCATGATTCAACTCAACAATGGACTTTGCGGAAGGGTGAAGGTAAAACACGTGGTCCAATTGCTGGCAGAGGCTCTGGAAGGGAATTGAATTACTGCCGGACCTTTTCTTCCTGTTCCTGTCGGGTTTTGCACTCGATGCAGAGGGTGGTGACGGGTCTTGCTTTTAGGCGCTTGTAGCCGATTTCTCCCCCGCAGCTCTCGCAGATACCAAAAGTGCCGTTGGCAATTCTTTCAAGTGCCTCATCGATTTTTTTAAGGAGTTTTTGCTCTCTTTCCTTGAGTCGAAGGAGGAAATTCTGATCGGCAACGGCCGTGGCTTGGTCCCCCACGTCCGAGAGGTTTTCCTGATTTGGATTGATGCCGCTCCCGATAATGATCCCAGCCTCGGTCAGAAGTGTGGTGCGCTGCCTTCCAAGGTCTTTCCTAATCTCTGAATACGGGTGATTCTTACTTTCCTTCTTGCCTTTTGCTCCCATGTCCAGTCCTTCCTTCTATTCTATTTCGACAGGCTCACTTGAGTAAACTGTTCGAGCCACAGGCGAATTTTACCTCCACCAGCAATTTAAACAAAAAATATAACAGAATCTTTGATTTTAGTCAACCCTTCGACTCGGCCCACGGGCTCTGCCGTGGGGCTCCACGGCTCGAGCTACAGCTTAAAAAGTGTCGAATTTATCTTGACACGGTAGATGCTCTTTGTTAGTATTTTAATTTAACTTTTTGATGATAAAGGTCTTTCCAAAATTTTGGGGAGCCATGGGTGAAGGTAGGTATATCATGGTCATTCATGATGGCTTTGAAGGGGAGAATTAAGGCATGTCGGTAGTAAAGGTCAAGGATAATGAGTCCTTTGAGAGTGCCGTGCGGCGATTTAAGAAGCAGTGCGAAAAGGCGGGAATCCTCTCAGAAATCAAGAGGCGGGAGCATTATGAAAAGCCAAGCGTTCGCCGTAAGAAAAAGGCTTTGGCTGCCCAGAAGAAGGCCCTCAAGCGCGGAAGGGGATTTATAAGTCTCTAAGCAGGGGGAAGATGTTGCTACAAGAGAGATTGTCTCAGGAGATGAAGCAGGCACTGAAGTCCGGCGACTCAACACGGCTCTCCGTGATCAGGTTACTTCGGGCCTCGATCAAAAACAGGGAAATCGAACGAGGCAAGAACCGTCCCCTCACGGAGAATGATTTGATCGAAGTGGTGGTCTCTGCGGTTAAGCAGCGCAACGAGGCGATCGAGCAATTTGCCAAGGCAGGCCGGATGGATCTAGTCAAGAAAGAAGAAGCTGAACTCAAAATCCTCCAAGATTTTTTGCCCAAGCCATTAAGCCAGGAGGAACTGGATGCCAAGATCAGTGAAGCAATTCTGGCCACTGGGGCGAGTGGAATCAAAGACATGGGCAAGGTGATGAAGATGCTGATGCCCCAGGTGGTGGGCAGGGCTGACGCTGCCCAGGTCAGTCAGAAGGTCAAGGAACTTCTGGGTGGGCCCCGGTAGCTCGCGGTGGGGGTCAAAGAGGCCAGGCCTCCGGTTCTTGTGGGTGACTGGCTGGGGTGTGGGGGCTACGGACGTTATTCGGTAATCGTGATTCGTTAATCGTGGGAATTCCAGTCCGCCTGAGGCGGAGATTAACGTTTAACGTATAACGGTTAACGATTCCGAGCACGGCCCCCCACAGAAGAACACATGGTGAGGGGTTCTATTCCTATCGAGACCGTCCGCAGGATTCAGGAGAGTATTGATATTGTGGATGTGGTCTCGCATTATCTTACGCTCCGGAAGAGTGGCCAGAATTATGTCGGTCTTTGTCCCTTTCATCATGAAAAGACACCTTCCTTTGTCGTCAGTCAGACCAAGCAACTCTTTCACTGTTTTGGCTGTGGTGCGGGGGGAGATGTCTTCGGCTTTCTGATGAAGGCCGACTCTTTGAATTTTCCCGAAGCGGTCCGGGTCTTGGGAGAACGGACGGGAATTTCGATTCCCCTTTCCTCCTCGCCGCCAGAAAACCCCACAGAGTCCACTCTGATCGAATCTCTCCTGAAGATCCACCAGGAGGCGGTGAATTATTACCATCGTCTCTTGCTGGACCACCCTGAGGCCGAAATAGCCCGACATTATCTTGAAGGTCGTGGGATCCATAGGGAGACGGTGCAGGCCTTTATGCTAGGTTATGCCCTACCCCAGTGGGATGGCCTACTCAAATACCTTAAACGACAGGGAGGGTCACCTGATCAGATCGAGCGGGCAGGTCTTGCAGTCTTGAGAGAGGATTCTACAGGCCACTATGACCGTTTTCGTGACCGTTTAATCTTTCCGATCCGAAACCTCCAGGGGAAGGTCATCGCCTTCGGGGGGAGGATCCTGCCTGCCCACCAGTCCGCCCCATCTGCTCCAGGCGGAGGATTAACAGGGGGTAACACTCCACTCCCCAAGTACCTCAACTCCCCTGAGACCCCTCTTTACATAAAAGGCCAGCACCTCTATGCCCTTGATAAGGCCCGTGGTGCAGCCTCTCAGGCAGGGACCCTGGTGATTGTGGAGGGCTACCTTGATGCACTGGCCGCCCATCAGGCGGGTATCCAGAATGTCGCCGCCACCCTGGGGACGGCGCTCACCCCCGAGCATCTACACTTGATCAGACGGTTTGCACGGAGGGTTATCCTGGTTTTTGATCCGGATCTGGCCGGCGTAAGGGCGGCCTTAAGAACGGTAGAACTCTTTCTGAACAGTGGAGTTAATGCACAGGTCGTGACACTTCCGGAAGGAGAGGACCCGGACTCTTTCATCAGGAAGCAGGGTCCGGAGGCCTTCAAAGAATTGTTGTCCAAGCCCAGCGGTCTCCTTGAGTTTGCCCTCCACCAGATGGTGGCCAAGGTGAGCAAAAAGACACTGGAGGAGAAGCTTGGGATTATTGAGGAGGTCCTGCCGGTCCTTGGAAAGATTTCTAACCACGTGGAGCGGTCACATTATCTCAAATGGGTGGCGGACCAGCTACAGGTTCGTGAAGGAGATCTCGGTCAGGAGCTGACACATCACCTCAGGCAGTCCAAGAAAGTCCATAAACAAGAGGCCCCACCCACCCTGAAGGGTCGCCAATTCCCCATAGAAGAGGAGATGATCATCAAGCTCTTGCTCCAGGGGCAGGTGAAGGCCGATACCCTCCGGGGGCGTGTTCATGAGCAGGATTTCACAGATCCCCGATTGGGTCATCTCTTTACGCTTGCCATGGACAACTGCCAGGAGGGAGGAGAGCTCCAGATCCGTGAGTTGCTCAATGCCACCCAGCACGGTGATGAAATCAACCTGTTGGTATCGGCCTGGAGTTTGCAGGAATTAGCTTGTGACGATTACGAAAAAACAGTTGAGGATTGCCTGCAATCCCTTCATGCGAAGCGGCTGGGCCGTGAACTGCGTGAGATGGAAGAGCGGATTCGCAGGGCTGAGCAGGAGGCGGATAGGGAAGCCGTCCAGTTGCTTCAGCAGGGGGTGCTGTCTCTAAAGCGACAGATGTTGCTTACCCAGCAAGGTCATTAGAATGATGAAGGCCCTGCATCTGGCTAGGCCAGTGACAGGGGCCGGGGCATGGGGGCATCGGAGGACCTGTTTTAAAATCATCCCCACGGGCCCCCATATATAATAGATGAAGAAGTATTATTCGGGTATAATTTATATTAAGGGGTAGTAAAGGAGAGCTTAATGGGCAAGGAAGAGAAGATGGATGAGGTCAAGCACCTTATATCTATTGGAAAAGAAAAGGGATTTCTGACATATGATGAGTTGAACAATGCCCTTCCAGCCGAAGTCCTCACATCAGAACAGCTTGATAATATTATGATAATGTTCGGGGAGATGGATATAGAGGTGATCGAAACGGCTGATGAGGGTCGGTACCAGCGGGTGGTGGTGGAGCCCACTGAAGATATTGAAGAAATCGAGGAAGTCGAGGAGCTGGGGGAGGAGCTTTTTGAAGAAGAAAAAGAAATCGATCTGACCCCCGGTATCCTTAGCCGTACAGACGATCCCGTTCGGTTATACCTGAGGGAGATCGGAAGTGTCCCTTTGCTCAGCCGGGAGGGTGAGATCGAGATTGCGAAGCGGATCGAAGAGGGGAATAAGGAGGTCACCTTCGCCAAATTCAGCATGCCCATGACGGTCAAAGGCATTTTAAGCCTGGGAGACAAGGTTAAAAAAGGAAAAATCGCCGTGACGGAACTGGTGGCCTTGCCAGACGAAGATTTTGAAGAGGTGGTGGAACTGGATGAAGAGGAGTTAAAGACCGAAACCCTTCGGACCCTTGCGCAGATCAGGACCCTCCATAAGAATTTACTCAAGGTCACCGTCCAGTGGAAACGGGTCCGGACGGATACCGCCAAAAAGCGCCGGTTTAAGGCCATCCTCAAGGAGTTGAAGTCCAGGATTGTAGAAAAGATGGAGGAGTTGAACCTGCAGCCTTGGCTGGTGGAATCCATCGTGAGAAGGCTTAAGGCTCTCGAACGTGAAATTGTGCAGGCCGAGCGGGAGATTGGAGGTTGTAAGCGTCGGACCGGGGCCCAGAATGGCGAGTTAAGGCAACTGCTCAGTAAGATGAGGCGAAATCCCCAGGCACTTCATGCTGTGATGAGGAAGACGGGCTTGTCCGAGAATGACCTTCATCGGGTAGAAAAGATTTACCGCAGCGCGGTGAAAGTGATCAAGAGGGCTGAGATAGAGGCCGCTGATTCTGCAGAGGAATTGAAAGAGGCGATCCGGCTACTTGGACAAGGGGAGTATAAGGTCAAACAGGCCAAAAGCGAGCTGGTGGAGGCCAATCTCCGCCTTGTCGTCAGCATCGCGAAGAAGTACACGAACCGGGGGCTTCAGTTTCTCGATCTAATTCAGGAAGGTAATATTGGTCTCATGAAGGCAGTCGACAAATTTGAGTATCGGAGGGGATATAAATTTAGCACTTATGCCACTTGGTGGATCCGGCAGGCCATTACTCGGGCAATTGCGGATCAGGCCAGGACCATCCGGATTCCGGTCCACATGATCGAGACCATCAATAAGCTGATCCGGACCTCAAGGCTCTTGGTCCAGGAGCTTGGGCGGGAACCGATCCCGGAAGAGATTGCAGAGAAAATGGAACTCCCGCTGGACAAGGTGAGAAAAATTCTCAAGATCGCCAAAGAACCCATCTCACTAGAGACTCCGATCGGTGAGGAAGAGGACAGTCATCTTGGAGACTTTATTGAAGACAAGAAGGTAATCTCTCCCCTAGAGGCTGCCATCCGTTATGATCTTCAAAGGCAGATTAATAATGTCTTGCAGACTCTGACCCCCCGAGAGGAGAAGGTCCTTCGCAAACGCTTTGGGATCGGGGAGAGTTCCGATCATACCCTCGAGGAGGTGGGCCAGGACTTTGAGGTCACCCGGGAGCGTATCCGACAGATCGAGGCCAAGGCCTTAAGGAAACTCCGCCACCCCAGCCGGAGCAAGAGGCTCAAGAGCTTTGTGGAAACCCTCTAAGGATTGTTAGTTCCGTTGAGTCCGTTCACTCCGTTGGGTCCGTTATCGGACAAAACGGACTCAACAGACACAACGGACTTAACGAATGACACATTGGGCCCATAGCTCAGCCTGGTCAGAGCGGCTGACTCATAATCAGTTGGTCCCAGGTTCGAATCCTGGTGGGCCCAGAATTTTTGCCCGCCTCAGACAGGCAAAAATTCAGAGCATTCGAACAGTGGAGCAATGGAGCATTAGAAAAGGCTAATGAAGGGTGTAAGAATGCGGTCTAATGGTCCAATGCTCGACGCAAAAGGGCATGCGTCGGGGGATTATGACAGCGAGGCTTAAATGTGAATGAACAACTCGGGTTGTTAATCCGGCTCCAGGATCTGGATTCGCGGATTGACCTGCTGCGTGGAAAGCGTGAGCGAATGCCCCAGACCATCGAAGAGGCGAAGAGACCCATTGAACAGTCCAAAGCCGATTATGAAAAGTTCAAGAGCACATTCGAATCGCTGAGCCGGGAGAGGAGGGATAAGGAGAGTGAGCTGACTGCCTGGGAGGAAAAGTTAGAGAAGTTACATCATCGTACTTTGGAGATTAAGACGAACAAGGAATACCAAGCCCATCTCGCCGAGATTGAAGCGGCCAAACGGGAAAAATCAAATCTTGAAGAGGCCCTTTTAATTTTGATGGATCAGTTGGATTTGATCAAGAAAGACGTGGACAGCAAGAAGAGGGTGGTCGCTGAGGAGGAGGGTCGTTTTGAAACCGAGCGACAGCGCCTAGAGGCGGAGATGGTCACGATCGAGGAAGAACTCAAGCAACTGGAGCAGGAGAGCAAATCTGTTTCGGCCAAGATCGAAGAACGGCTCCTGAAGGAGTATCATCAGCTCAGAGCCAACCGTAAGGGCCTCGGCGTGGTGCCAGTAAAAGCGGGGACCTGCCAAGGATGCCGGTTAGCCCTCCCCCCGCAACTATTTGCCGATGTGCGAAAAAATGAGAAGATCATCACCTGTTCCCAATGCTCCCGCATTCTCTACTGGCCAGACCCTTTATCGCCTGTCTCGTCCTCTGCCTAAAACACCCAAAGTAGAAGATAAGGCGGCCTGAGTCGTCCTGAAATGCCACTTGGCCACTCTCTGTAAGAGCTGCTGACCGCCATGTTTAATCAGGGTGCGCGCCGTATCCTCCACAAGTCTGGAGGCCCCCTTGGGCAGCGTGATTCCCACCTCCTGGGATAACCTTTCAAGCCTATTCAAAAATTCTGCACGGGCCAGGATAGACGCGGCCGCAACCGCGGGGTCACTCTCGGCCTTGGGTCGCTGTTCCAACTTAATTGTTTTCCCTTTTTCCATTAATGCATTCAGGATAAAGCGCTCATCGCCAAACTGGTCTGAGAGGGCCCGTGTGCAGTCCACTCGTTGGAGGATGTTCTCCAGGGCCCGGGCATGGGCCCAGGCCAGAATTCGGTTGAGGTTTTTAATTTTTTCATAGAGCTCATTGTATCGCTTGGGCCCGATTACCAGAACAGAGGAGATGACCCTCGTGAGGAGCTCTTCTGCAATCTCCTTGACCCGCCGATCCGATAACTGCTTGCTGTCCTTAATCCCTAGAAGTCGAAGATCAGGGACCTGACCCGGTTCAAGGTACACCCCTGCGACCACCAAGGGCCCGAAATAATCACCCTTTCCAGACTCGTCGATGCCGATCCATCCGCCGGATCCCTTCTGTCCTTTAATCACAGGCCTAACAATACTAAAACGGATGATCCCGGTCAAGAAATTCCTAAGAAACCGTCTGGGGAGATGTAGACAGATAGTACAGAATATAATATAATCCATTAAGGTATTTGTCTAAGGATGATAATATGGATAGGGTCTTGGTGAAAACGGATAGATACAACGGCCGGTATGTGGCGTTGAAGAGTTTTAATGACAACAGGATCGTTGGATCGGGGAAAGATCCTGAAACCGCCTTAAAGGAAGCAGCAGCGAAAGGTTTTAAGGATCCGGTGGTGGTCTATATTCCAGAAAAGGAGATGG
>DATECO010000296.1:0-3169 GCA_035286865.1 Nitrospiria bacterium
ATGTGAGCCGTGTCACTGCACCCGCCTCCAGCGCCACCCCTTGCACCTGCCGGGCCCCCGGCCTTAAGACTAAGAGATTCGAACCCATGGAAGCCAGTCGAGCCTCAATGGATTGCCGGGCGCCTTCCCCCAAGGCCAGCATGGCGATCACCGCCGATACCCCGATCAAAATACCCAAGATGGAAAGCCCGGAGCGGACTTTGTTGGCAAGAAGTGCCCTGGAGGCCTGCCGGAAATGGTCCGCGATCCCTTTAAGGCCCAACCGCGAACTGATGCTTTTGGGTGTGGAAACGGCCAATTCCTCCTTTTCTTCGAGGATGGCAGCGCCCTTGGGCTTCATGCCTTTTACAACCTCATCGGACAGGATCTTCCCATCCCGCATACGGATGATCCGGTGAGCATACTTGGCGATGTCTGTTTCATGGGTGATCAGGACAATGCTCATCCCGCGCTCATTGAGCCGGGAAAGAATGTCCATGATCTCTTTTTCGCTGGCAGAATCCAGATTCCCTGTGGGCTCATCAGCCAGGATGATCGGGGCATCGTTAATTAAGGCACGAGCGATGGCAACTTTCTGTTGCTGGCCACCGGATAGCTCATTCGGTCTATGCTGAAGGCGGGCGCCCAGTCCCACTTCCTCAAGTAGCCTTCTCGCTTTGGAGGCGCCGGTGTTTTTGAAATGGTAAAGAAGGGGAAGGGCAACATTCTCCAATGCTGTTGTGCGTGGGAGGAGATGGAACTGCTGGAAGACAAAGCCAAACACCGTCCCTCTTAAAAATGCCAGTTCATCCTCGTTCAGTTGAGATACCTCTTTTCCAAAAAGCTTATAAGACCCGTTATCCGGAGTATCCAAAAGGCCCAGTATATGCAAGAGGGTGGATTTGCCAGAGCCTGAAGGCCCCATGATGGCGATAAATTCCCCACGTTCTATGGTCAGGGAGATCTCGCGAAGGGCGGGCACGGAGACACTGCCCATCGGGTATGTCTTGTGGATATTGGAAAGCTGAATCATGCCCTCTAAGAGCCTCCTCACCTCTGTCTTGGGGTACCGCCAAACGGTGAAAATGGGTTGCTTTGAGGTCTACCCGAAGAAGCCGTCGTTTGAATGATAGCCACAAGCACCGTATCCCCTTCCTGAAGGCCAGACAGAATCTCTATCCTCTTCCCATCAGTTAAACCCGTCTCCACTTCTTTGGAGAGGGGCTGCTTCTCGTTGGAGGGATTAGGTAATAGCACAGTAGTGCGCCCATCTTCCCGGTGAATCGCTTCCGCCGGTAGAATTGGGATGTCGCTTTTGGACGCCACAAGAAAGACGACATTAGAAGTCATGCCGCTTCGCATAAAATCAGGGACGCGTTGGGGCAGGACATCCACCTCATAGATGGTGACGTTGTTCACCGTCTTCGCTTCATAACTAATGTGATCCGACTGACCGGAAATGACATGTTCCGGGTAGGCGTCCAGGGTAATCTGAGCTCTCTGGTCTAACTTGACCTGGGCTATATCGGTCTCATCCACCTGGGCCTTAACGATCAGGCGGTCTGACATCACCAAAACGGCATCCTGTGCGGTCACGGTCTGGCCCGGCTCCGCATTCCTGGCAATGATGACGCCGTTGAGCGGGGCGATGAGCGGCGTGGGCTTAAAGAGATCCTCCCAGTGGGCCAGCTCTTCAGCCCCTTTGGCCCGGGCGGCATCCAGCAGAGCGGCGCGTTCGATGGAGCTCATCCAAGCCAGGACCTGCCCTTTCTTCACAGCCTCCCCCTCTTCCACCAGGATATCCTCAGCACGCCCGGCAATGGGTGGCTTGATCTCCAAACGGTTCTGGGGCTGCACAACCCCAGTGGCGAGCACACTCACCTCAAGATCGGCACGTTCTACCTGAACCGATCGAAACGCCGGCTCCTTGGTTTGGTGGCCAAACCATTTCATACCAGCAAAGGCCGCGATTCCAAGGACGAGGAGAATGATCCACCAACTCTTTTTTCGGATCATGGGATCGATCCTCTTCCCTGTGCCCGCTCCCAGTCGGCCTCGGCAATGACCATATCCCTCTGGCTGGAAATCATCTGCTTTTGGGTTGTGATTAGATCGTTTTCAATAATATCCCAATCCTCAAATGAAAGAAGGCCACTGGTGTATTGGCTTCTGGCAATTTCGGCACGCACTCCTGCTGCATTAAGAAAGTCCTTTTGAACCTCTGCTCTCTCGACCCCGTCCTGCAAAGCGGCGAAGGTCTGCTCTAAGTCCAGGAGGATACGGTATTCAGCGCTATGCAAGTTCTCCTGAGCCCGTCTTTCTTCGGCCCTGGCACCTTGTAGCCCAAAATAATCCCGTCCGCCTGAAAAAAGGGGAAAAGAAAGGAAGGCTCCCACTGACCATCGGTCTGTGTCTGGAGGCCACGCATCTCCCAGGCGGGAGACCGACCCGGTGGCAGCGATTTCCGGGTAAAACTGTCCCCGAGCAATGATTACACCAGCCTGGGCCGCACGGGCCTGGGCAGCAGGTTGCAGGTAGACAGGAGTCTGCAAGGCCAGGGCATGAAAGTCCTGAGGCATCCCTGTAGGGCTAACCTTAAAATCTCCCGACACAGTAATCTCACCAAACTCACTTCTGCCAAGGACTCTAGCCAGACTCCTCTGAGCAACCTTCACCGCCCTCTTGGCCTGGGACAACTCAAACTCGGCCTGCCGGTAAGCGGCTTTGCTACGTAAAAAAGATCCCTTATGCTCCCTTCCGGCCTCATAGCGAATCTCCAGCAGCCGGACATTTTCTTTTCGGCGACTGGCGATCGCCTCAGCTAATTTTAACTGCTCCTGGGCAAAGAGGGCCTGGGCAAAGGCAGATTTAAGATCAAAACCCACCTGGGCCTTGGCGGCCAATAGGTTTGCCTCGGATGCCTCAAGCTCAGCCCTGGTTCTTTCCAATTCTGCTCTATTGCGCAGGCCCGAAAAAAGGTTCTGTCGGGCCGTCAGGCCCAAGCGGTACTGCTCCTGTATATCTGACCCCGCGGTGAACGGCTGGAGATTCGTTGTGGAATTCGCTCGGTCATATCCCACATCCAATGAGAGCTGAGGGAAGAAATTCCCGTAACTTGCCTGGTATTGGAATCTGGCTTGGTGAACGGCCGCTTGAGCCGCTGCAAGGTCTGGATTGTTTTGGGTGGCTT
>DATECO010000297.1:0-3250 GCA_035286865.1 Nitrospiria bacterium
CCCCGCCTTTTAAGGCGGGCCGGCCTGCCGGTCAGGCAGGGCTAGCGAGACGCCAGCGATCGGGTGCTTTGCGGCTCTCAGCCAGATTTCAGGGATGTGAATTCTTCTTCACACACCTTGACCACCTTTACCCGGGGAAGGGAGCGATGTGTCCTTTTCAAGGTCTCAAGATATCCTTCCACCACACTTTTGATATTTTCAAGCACCTCTGCTTCAGATCGTCCGATGGTTCGGCATCCCGGCAAGGCAGGAACCTCTGCCACGTAGAGTTGACTCTGCCTTGTGATGTAGACATAATAGCGCATCTGCCCCTCCGTAGGGATCATTTACATGTGGGGACCCGTGCGGCAACACAAAAAGAAAGGTCCTCCGATGCCCCCACACCTCGAGCCGGCTTTAGATGTGGAGCCGCTGCGGTTCCGCTCGGAAGCGGAATCCTCACATGCCCCACACCCGCCGTGCTCAGGCAAAGCCTGCAGCACGGCCTTATCGGCAGAGCCACGAACCGGCTCCTTTCGCTGGCTAGCCCACTTTTAATCCCCCTTTTCTATCTGGCAACAGGTCCTTTTCCTCCAGCTCCACGGTCTTCTCGAAAGCCCTGAGCACAGAGCGGATCTTTTCCAGAAAGAGGACCTTCTGCCTTTGGAGGTCCTTGATCTCGCTCTGAAGGCGCAGCCTTTCGACCTGAGCACCCTGCGTGATTTCTTCTGCCTTGAGCTCGGCTTCCTTGATCAACAGGTCCACCTCTTTCTGTGCATTCTGTTTCATCTCATCCACCACTTTTTGCACTGCGATCAGGGTACTATTGAGCGTGGCCTCTTTTTTCTTTAATTCCATGACCTGGATCTCTAGCGATGCCGTTTTCTCCTTAATTTCTTGGGATTCTTTAATCAGCATCTCGTAGTCGTGCGCCAACAGGTCCAAAAAATTATCCACCTCTTTGCGGTTATATCCACGAAAGCGGACATCAAATGAGACTTGCTGTATATCAATGGGTGTAATCTTCATAGCACCCCCCCTTAATTTCGTTATTCGCTAACCGTTATTCGTTAATTGTCATTCGTAGCCCCGTTTAACGTGTAACGATTAACGTGTAACCTCTACTGCAGTTGCCGCGCCAATTGATGAAGCGAGGCAACAAGAAAACTCTGTAAAAAGATGATGATCAAAATCACGATGAGTGGTGAGAGATCGATCCCGATACTGAACGATCCCATCATCCGCCGAATCGGATACAGCACTGGCTCCGTCACCTTGTTTAGAAATTGCACGATGGGATTGGAACGGTCCGGGTTGACCCACGAGATCAGCGCACGCGCAATAATGACCCACATATAGAAGGTCAGCGCAATTCCCACCACCTGAGCCAATGCATCGATTAAATTCGCAAGGATGAACACCTTTTCATCCTCTCACTTCTCTGAATTCCTTCGTTCAAAGATCGCATTTCCAATCCTGACCAGGGTAGCCCCTTCTTCGATGGCCACCTCATAATCACCCGACATCCCCATGGAAAGCTCCCGCATGGAAACCCCATCAATCCCCACTTTTTCGATGGATCTTGCCAACTCTTGTAGCGCTCTGAAAAATGGCCTTGAATCCCCCGGATCATCGAAACGCGGTGGTAGGGTCATCAGGCCAACGACGGATAACACCTTACACTTGGCCATCCCCTTCAGCATGACTCCGACTTCCTCCGGCGAGACTCCGGACTTGGACTCTTCCCCCGAGATATTCACCTGGACCAGGACCTTCTGTCGGGACCCTGTCTTTCCGCTCCAAGCGCCCATCGCTGCTTCGAGGGCCATGGCCAGTTTGAGACTGTCTACAGAATGAATCAGGTCAAAAAGACCGACCACCTGCTTTGTCTTGTTCGTCTGGAGGTGACCCACAAAATGCCAGCTCATATTATCCCCCTGCAATTCCTGGGTTTTGGGCAGCGCCTCCTGCACTCGACTTTCTCCAAAGATACGCACACCACAGGCCATTGCCTCCCGGATAGCAGCCACCGAAACCGTCTTGGTGATCGCAACGAGTCGGACCTCTTCTGGGCTTCTACCAGCCCTCAATGCCGCCAATTTGATACGCTGAGACACCTCCTCCAGATTTGCCCGGATATTGACCAATCCTCCAGACATGTTATCCCGCCCGCATAATCCCACTGAGCATCCCGACCGTTCTTTTTCCCTCCCGACGATACGATGTGAATAGGTCCGGATGGCAATAGGTACACAACCCCACTGCATAGATGTTCTCCTCCCGCAGACCAACACCCAAGAGTTGCCGGCGATTGAGTTCCAGGAGATCTAACATCCCCTTGCCGTTTTCCTTTAGCCGGACCACCTCGCCCCCCTCGGGATACAGGTCGCTGAGGGGTTCCAGCACCATGTTTCCTACCTCAAAGCAACAGCTCCCGATGCCCGGCCCCAAAGCGGCCAGGAGATCCTTAGGGTGACAACCAAACTTCCGGATCATTTCCCAGACGGTCTTGCCCACCACACCCAGGAGGGACCCACGCCACCCGGCATGGATGGCTGCCACCACCTTTTTCCAGGGATCGGCCAGAAGGATGGGCAGACAATCCGCCGTATAAACCCCTACGAAAAAGCCCTCCTGACCCGTGACCAGTGCATCGTCTTCTGCAACCAAGATTTCCTGATCCTGGACAGATCCATCGACCACCAGAACCTGATCTCGATGCACCTGTTTTGCCGTCACCACTCGTGACCCGTTAAATCGAGCCGGGGCACCCGAAGATGTTTGGAAGGAGGCCTTCAGACCAAAGAAATGAACCGCGCCTGCAGCCTCAAACTCCGGTACCACTAGGTAGCGTGCATGAGCCGTCTCCTTGAGGGTATAGCTTTGTTGTATCACCGACTATTCCCCCTGTCTCCTTAAAAAAGCGGGCACATCCCATTCCTCCTCAGTATATCCTTTCATCGCAGAGGGTTCTAAGGACCCCACCTTTCTCATAAAGCTCAGGCGATCCCGGTGCTTTGAATCCGTCCCCTTCGCAGTTTGCGTTTTGGGGACCACCTCTTCATCTGCGGCCGGTTGACTTTCCGGCTCGAATCCGGTGGCAATGACGGTCACCACCACTTCATCCGAAAGCCGTTCGTGGATCACCGATCCGAAGATGATATTGGCTTCAGGATCCGCTGCCTCCTCAATAATCGTGGAGGCCTCTGTCACCTCATGGAGGGTCAGGTCCGTCCCCCCGGAGATGTTGATCAAGACTCCCCTCGCCCCA
>DATECO010000298.1:0-3858 GCA_035286865.1 Nitrospiria bacterium
TACTCCCGCGTCATTTCAAGATCCAGGGGTTGCAAGTGGTATCGGAGGGCAATTCGCTGATTTAGCTGACGGAGCTGGGAGATCCCCAGCTTTTGTTTCAATTCGGGCTGCCCCACCAGCACAATCTGGAGTAGCTTTTCACTAGCGGTTTCGAGGTTGGAAAGCATCCGGATCTCTTCAAGGCATTCCACGCTCAAATTCTGGGCTTCGTCGATGATGACCACCGCATTCTCTCTCCTGGAAAGCGCCTCCAACAGGTGGTGGTTGAGTTCGTCCAGCAGCGCCTTCTTCTTAGTGGCCTTTCCGCCGATCCCGAAGTCCTGGTTGATCGCCTGGAGAAGCTCGATAACAGTGAGATTGGGATTAAAAATCAGAGCAGTCTTCACCTGAGGATCAAGCCTTTCCAGGAGCAAACGACACAGCGTCGTCTTTCCCGTTCCCACTTCACCCGTAATCAGGATGAATCCCTTTCGTTCCTCGATTCCATATAGGATCTGGGAGAATGCCTCCTCATGATGCTTACTAGAGAAGAAGAAATGGGGGTCCGGAGTGAGGTTGAAGGGTGACTGCTTAAACTGAAAGAATTTCTCATACATAACTAAATTTCCGTAAGGTCCGTTAATTCCGTTTTATCCGTTTTAGTCAGTGAACGGACCCAACGGGCATAGCACACTCAACCCTTCGACTCGGCCCACGGGCTCTGCCCGTGGGGTTCCACAGACAGAACAGGCCTTTAGCCTTCAAGGATCAATGACCGGCCTGTCATCTCCGCGGGGGGCTGGATATGCATGAGGTGAAGCACCGTCGGGGCCACATCCGCCAGAGTCCCTCTCGGTCGGAGTTTAAGACCTTTCCGAACGATCACGAGGGGGACAGGGTGGGTTGTATGGCTTGTATGGGGTTGGGCCGTCTCATAATCAATCATCTGCTCAAGGTTTCCATGGTCTGCTGTGAGGATGACCACCCCGCCCGCTTTTCGGACTTCGCCAACGATTCGGGCAAGGCAGGCATCCACCGCATCGACAGCCTTCATCGCGGCCGACATGATCCCGGTATGGCCCACCATATCCGGGTTGGCATAGTTTATGAGGACAAAATCATAGAGGCCCATCTTGATCCGCGCCACGGCTTCTTCTGTAACCTCAGTGGCACTCATCTGGGGGGTTTGATCGTACGTGGCCACATGCTTGGGGGAAGGGATCAGGACCCGTTCCTCCCCAGGAAAAACATTTTCATTTCCACCATTAAAGAAATACGTGACATGGGCGTACTTCTCGGTCTCGGCAATTCGTAGCTGCCGGATCCCCCCTCGACTGAGCGTTTCGCCCAGGAGATGGGTCAGTCGTACAGGCCCAAAGGCAACGGGGAGATCAAGCTTCTCATCATAGCAGGTCATGCAGACAAAAGAGGAAAGCTGTGGGGTACGCCTTCTGGAAAAGTGCGAAAAACCCTTCTCGGTAAAGGCCCGGGTCAGCTGCCGTGCCCGATCTGCCCGAAAATTATAGAAGATGAGGCTATCACGATCCCTCACGTGGGCAACAGGATCTCCCCCTCTATCCACGATTACTGCCGGGTGCATGAATTCATCCGTGACCCCTACCTCATAACTTCTGGTCAGCGCCTTCATCGGAGATCTCGCCAGATCCCCAGTGCCCAGAACCATAGCATCATACGCTTTCTGGATCCGGGACCAGCGACTGTCTCGATCCATGGCATAGTACCGCCCCATCACCGTGGCGACCTTGCCCAGGCTCAGCTGCTTTAACTTCCGGTCAAGAAGTTTCAGATAGACCATGCCCGCCTTGGGTGGGGTATCCCTCCCGTCCAGGAAGGCATGGATAAACACCTGTTTAAGTCCACGAACCTGGGCCATCTCCAGTAGGGCGAAGAGGTGTTCCACATGGCTGTGGACCCCACCATCCGAGACCAGACCCATCAGGTGCAGCGCACTTTTCTCCCGCTTGGCGGCCTCCATGGCCCCGATCAAGGTGGGATTTTTAAAGAAGGATCCATCCGCGATGGCCTTGTTGATCCGGGTAAAATCCTGATACACGATCCTCCCCGCCCCTAGGGTCATATGACCTACCTCGGAATTTCCCATCTGGCCTTCAGGAAGTCCAACGGCCTTGCCCGAGGTGTATATACGAGTATGCGGGTACTGTTCGAGCAGTCCAGTGTAAAAGGGAGGGTGGGCCTGGTAGATCGCATTACCCTTCCTCCGTGGATTGATCCCCCATCCATCTAGGATGATCAACACAATGGGTCTTGGTCGTTTCATCCTCTGTCCGACTTTTTTTGGGTCAAAGCGTGGATTTTTCAGAGCTTCACCTTGAGGGGCTGTTTTTCTTGCGGTCTCGAGACCACGATGGGGGATGCCTCAAAAGTGTTCCACTGTCCGCACCGTGGGCAGCGGCCAGTCCAATGCAGGGTATGGTAATCACAGACAGGGCAGTAATAAGGCACCACCACCCGCTTCTTAAGATTCAGGGCTTTCTTAAACTCCTCCACCGCTGCTCGGAGGTCTCCCTGCCTCAGGTAGAGATTGCCCATGAGCTTGTACAGATCTGGAAATCGCTCCTCGCTCACATCAATGCCGCTTAAGACCTCAAAGGCATCGTCCAGCATCTCCAATCGGTAGTAAAGCTTGCCCAGATAAAACCTTAAAATCCGATCCGAGGGATTCTTGGAGACGGCATCCTGATAGATCTGGATGATCTGCTCCGGTTCTCCCATCTCCAAGAAGAGATCCTCCAGTCGATGGAGGAGGATCACATTGGATGTGAGGTGATAGGCCTTTTGCCAGAGCTCGGCGGCATGTCCTAGCTTTCCCTCCTGAATGGAGGCCTCACCCAGTCCGATATAGCCAGGCAAGAAGTTCCGATCCAGCCGGATGGTCCCCTTAAAATATTTTCTGGCCTGATCGCGCATCCCTTTGGAGAGGTAGAATTGACCCAACTCATACTTGATCCCTAGGTACAACATCCTCTCCCGATTGGCCTCTTCATCGGCCAGGGGCATTTTCATAATCCTCTCCTGGGATTGGTGGGCCTCTTCCCAGCGATTCAGCCGGATATAAAGATCCCGTATCCAGGTCAAGGCCATCAGGTTCATGGCGTCTGTCTTCAGGACATCGACCAACACCTGGATCGCCTCCTCTGGGCGCTGGGCCTCCTCCAGGTCCTTGGCGAGCGCCAAGAGAACCTCAAGATTGCGATCATCCAGGGTCCGGGCCTTCCTGTGGAGCCGGATCGCCTCCACAAAATTTTTCTCTAGACGCTTGAGATTACCCAGCCGCCATAGACTCTGGACATGGTTGGGTTCCATCTCCAGGACCTGGTCAAAAAGCTGTGCCGCCTCGGTGAGACGTTTGGCCAAGAGGGCATTTAAGGCAGAGGTGTAGATGTCCAGGGTCCTGGCCTCTCTCTTTTGACGGGAGGCCACCTTCCACTGGATAAACACGTTCTTGATCTCCCGTATCCCCACTCCCGCAATCACGAGGAGTCCACCGAAGGCCATTGAAAAGAGCATCAGGGCCACGATGGGAATCTGAAATGAGGTTTGTTTCGTGAGAAAAATGATCAAGTCTGCCTGATTGAGAGAGGCGAGATAGGCAATTACTCCGATCAGGGCGATAAAGAGGAAAATAATAAAACGCATCGTTTGACCTTCCTAGGGTGGGAACAGCATTTCTATTCTAATCCTTTTCTAACCCTTGCCCAGGGCGACGGTCTTATGACGGGGAAGATGAAGCCTTTTGGCATCTCCCCAGAGACGCTCCAGATCGTAAAAATCTCGGACCTCCTGCTTGAAGACATGGACGATGACGTCACTGTAGTCCATCAGGACCCAGAGGGCATT
>DATECO010000299.1:0-6109 GCA_035286865.1 Nitrospiria bacterium
CTGGGAGTAGGGAGTCTAGTGTTTCACCTGGCACAGGGGTGGGATCATACACATAACCCATCCTTACCGCTAATGCATCTGTTAATTTGTATTCTCCCCCGAACCTCAGAGCGAGTACGTCATTCCAGTTCTTATTTGTGATCGAAATCGGATTGGCCGGATTGTCAGAATGAACAATCAACTGATCAAAGCTAGACCATCCTGTCCACTGAAGATCAAATTCGAGTGCCAAGCCATCAATCGTGTTGTTGGCTAGCCCGATGCTGAAGAATGCAGGCATCGTGATATCAGTGGTCGCTGAGCTGTCGCTCAAGGCCGCGGCCACGGCTGTGCATGTGCCTGGCCCAAGAAATGCATCATAGGGACAGGCAGATGATGGCAGAGTATAATTAGCCTCACCGCCATAATGGATCTGCACTGGGCTTCTGAAATTGATACCTAAGGTGTTATTCCTGGATACCTGGATCAAAGCCCCCAGGTTGTAGCCCCACCCATCCCCATCTGCAACTCCAAGATCCAGATCTGCATCTGCCCAAAGTGGCAAAGGGATCTTTTGCTTAAGTTCGACAGTTGAGTAGGCGTATTGGATTCCGGCAGCTACCGTGATTGCAGGATGTAATTTAAACGCGAGGTTGGGATTAAAGAAGAACGTCTTGATATCTACCTTATAAGAAACATAGCGCCCTTTCCAATCCTGAGGCCATTCTGTAGAAAGACCCAAGTGACTAAAAGCGCCAAATCCTACACCTATCCTGTCATTGACCAGGTGAGTGCCATAAAAATGGGGAGGAAAGAAGAGTGGTTTATCAGCATCTGTTTCAGTTCCAGATGTCCCAGAATCAAGTGTACCAAATGCTGGAGAAACAGTGCTTGTTCCTCCATCGGTGAAAGTCGTCAAGGGAGCGATCAGGGTTGTGCCGAGCATAAATTGAGTCCCCTCAAGCTGGGCGATCCCAGCAGGATTATGAAAAACCGTGGAGGGATCATTTCCTCGAGCCACGACTGCCTCCCCTTGACCCATGGCCGCCGTACCTTGCTCAGGAATATAAAAACCCGCAGCAAGCACCCAGTCGGATTCAATGACGATTACAAAAACGAGTGTAACAAGAGTTGCCAGGATCTGCTTCATGACCTTTACCCCCGTAGAGAAGAGCCCCCCATTTGATCTGGGGGCTTTCTGATTGAGCCGACTATTAGAAGTGAAAGCTCATCTCTCCTACTAAGAGAATGATATTATCAGTGTCTGGATTGGCGCTGGCTGTTTTCCACCAGTCTCCTGTGATAAGATACGCAATTCCGCCCATCAGGCTAAAGTTATCGTCCAACTTGTAACGGGCCGTACCATCCAATTCGATTCCCACATCATTGTCTGGATTGCCTGCGCTTCGGTCTTCGGATGAGCGGGCATAGATGATATCTCCTTGAAGGCTCAAGCGTTCAACCGGGCTGATGCTCCCGGTCCCCTTGATTGCAAGGAGACCCGAGCCTGCAATGCAGTCTGCAGCCCCTCCTAGACGGGCTCCATCAGGGGCACTAAGGCACGTACCATCCTTAGGCTGTAAAGATCGCGCACCGCTATTGGTTAGGATAAACCCGGTTGCGTAGTTCCCATCTAGGCCGTTGATGTTGATATCAGCATCAGCCGGATCGTCCCCAGAGGCATAAAGGAAGGTCAGGCCCACATTGGCCGGCCCCACGCCCATTCCACCGCTGAGCTGGACATTAAGGCCATTCAGGTCAGGTTCGGGACCTCCTGGATTGGTGATAGACCCGGTAATGTAATCAATCTCCCCGCCGAGGTTAAGCGGACCCAAATTCACATCTGCTGTAGCGCCTACAATAAATACATTGAAGTCATCGGTACCACCCGGCATCACGCCTCCCGTATCGAGATTGGGCCCCCGATCACTGTAGTAACCCAAAAAGAGGTTGGTGGCCATGTCCGCCATTGGCCTTAAAGAGAAATTTCCTACATAGAGATCAGTGTCAGATCCAGTCCCTTCGGTCGTCGTGTTTCCAATGAATACAACACCTGTATCGGTATTATCTCTGAGCTTTAGGTTTGCCGCGGTAAGTTTGAGCGGTCCGAGAGGGACCTCCAGGAAGAGACCATCCGCCGGATCGTCAAAGATGATCCCATGGCCCAATTTGAACGCCTGGCGCCCGGCAGAAAAGGTGGCCACACGAAGGTCCGCCTTGATGTAAGCCTCCACGAGGGCAAAACGATCATCAGCAGGACCAACGGGAATATCGGGTTCCAGTGCTCCATCTCCCCCACCCCCCATCCTCAGATTGCCACTGTTGCTTTGGCTTGTAAAATCAAGAGTGACTACACCGGTTGCCAAACCTGCAGTGGCCGTCGTGGTCAGAAGAAACCGCAGACTATTGTAGGCAACCTGGTCGTTACAGTTGGTGGGTGCACCAGCGCACGGAGCACCTGTTGTTCCGGTATCATAAGCATCCGTAATATTCTCATGGTAGAACGCCCGTGCCCGGAAGTCCCCACTGAACTTAAGGTCCGCTGCAAAGACAGGTAGGGCCGCAAAGAAGACAATCAACCCCACCCAAAAAACCAGAATCGCTTTCTTCATGTCTCTTCCTCCTCTATTGCCCTGTATTTTCTATGTCCACCCCGACTTGCTCGGGGTCACCACGTTTACCGATTGACTGATCCGGGTGATCCCTATCCTACCCGAAAACATACAAAGCCTCCCTCACCTCCTGCTTGGTCTTTCGCATATTTTATTTCTGAAAGGCCTTTGAAAACGGAATATATCCGCACAAAAAAATCCATGGACATATATCACCTTATACTGCCTTTGTCAAGATATTTCTGCACACGAATCTTTCTATTTGTTTAATTCATTTAACCTTCCTCTCACCCGCATCTCTGCCTAAATAATCTTCCCCCATGACAAACCTCGTCCACCTGCATCCTAGTGTAGTGTTTCACTCTAATGCTAACTTATTCAGGATAGTTTTGGCGCGGGAGCCTGCACCCCTAATGCCCCTATTGGAAGACAAGTCTGTCATTCCCGAAGATTTTATCGGGAATCCAGAATCATACCCGCTGGATTGCCGCTTTCGCGGGAATGACAATCCAAAATATGTAAGTAAAGCTAACTATGAAACACTACACTAGTTGACCACTTTCCTTTTGATTTTTATACCCCATCTTGGTAGGATGTAAAAAGATTTTGTTAAAATGGGGCAGAGATGTCGACAAAGCTAGAGAGAGTGCGATGGTGTATTGCCATTTTTCTAGGAATATGCACCGCTTTTTCATTGGCTGCCGGGGCCACTGCTGTCTATGCTGGCACCGGATCTGGCTCTGCCAGTGAAGGTCCGGGCCAAACCATCCCTCTTCAGGGGAATGTCCATATACAGTCGCCAGGTTCTCCCCATATCCCTTATAACAGCGATCCTCCTACCTCCGGCCCTCATGTTAACTTTATTATGAGGTGGGGAATTCATAAGGCTCCCGTCACACGGGAGATCCAGGTCCACAACCTGGAGGATGGCGGGGTGATCATCCAGTATCGTTGCGACAATTGCCAGGAACTAGTCTCGAAGTTGGAGGCCATTGTGCAGAAGTATCAGAGAAACGCCGCGATTGAGCGCTCCCAGACGGGCTCACAACATCCTAGTCGATACGAACACCTCATCCTAGCCCCCTATCCTGGTATGGATGCCACCATCGCCCTCACGGCATGGGGAAAAATTGATAAGTTCGATCAATTTGATGAAGAGCGGATCACTCAGTTTATCGAGGCCTATATCGGCATCGACCATCATCCCGCAAAAGAGGAGTGAGGAGTATGACCACAGGCCGTCCTTCACTGCTCCAATGCTCCAGATCGGCCCGTCCACGACGCTCGGGCGGGAATTCCTGCCCTTCCGGAATTCCTTCGGCCCTCTGGGCCTCAGTCAGTTCCGGCTTTCCCTGCCCTGCGCTTGTCGGGACGGGTTCCCCGATCCTCCGCAAGTCGCACTCAGGACAGCCTGTGGTCATACTTTTTATGTATAACAAATAAATGGCTGCTGTCCTGTCCTCCTTTGTTTCAGGCACTCTACTGTTCCTAAGTTTTCCAAAATTTGACCTGTGGCCACTTGCATGGGTGGCCATGGTCCCCCTCCTGGTGATCGTAGCCGCTTCTTCTCCTAAACAGGCCTTCTGGTACGGTTGGCTGACAGGTACCGTATATTTTTTGGGATGCCTCTACTGGGTCACCCATACGATGGTCGTGTATGGAAAACTGCCTCTCCTGATCAGCATCCTGATCATGTTCCTTCTGGTGTTTTATTTGGGGATCTATGTGGGGCTATTTACATTCTTCTATAGACGGGTGATCGAGACGTTTTCTCCCTTGCCTCACCTCCTTGTGTCAGCTGCCCTCTGGGTCACTCTTGAGTGGTTGAGGGGTCATTTGTTGAGCGGTTTTCCCTGGGCCCTGCTCGGGTACTCTCAGTACCAAGTCCTGCCGGTCATTCAGATCGCCGACATGGCTGGGGTTTATGGTATCTCCTTCCTGCTCGTCACAACTAACGTCGCCCTGGCCCAGATTATTAAGACCTCTGTCGGTCCCCAGGAGCAAAGAAATAATCTCTGGCAAATCTGGAGGCCTTTCCTAGCAGGCGGAATTCTAATAAGCCTTGCCCTGATCTATGGATCCATGAGGCTCACCCAGCACTCTGGGCAACCAATATCAAAAAGCCTGAAGGTAGGCCTTATCCAGGGAAACATCGACCAGGAACATAAATGGGACTCGGCCTACCAGCGTGAAACACTTGAGACCTACAAGAATCTAACCCAACAGGCGCTCTCGTCCGCCTCATCCATCAGAGGCGAAGGAGCCCCAGAGCAGCCTTTCCAACTCGGTCTGAGGGGAAATGATTTGCTTAAGGATGCTGTTCAAGGTGCCAATGGACAGGCCTCCTCGGCGGATCTCGACCTGGTGGTGTGGCCGGAGGCGGCGACTCCATTTTTCTTTGAGCAGGAAAAATTCTACCGGGAGGAACTTAAAGCCTTTACCCGGAGCCAGAGGATCCCTCTCTTATTTGGAAGTCCGGTCATCGATCCACCTCAGGCCGATCCAACAAAACGGGCCTCCGCCTTGGGCGGATCGGGCGGACCCTTGCTTTTTAACAGCGCCTATCTGCTCTCTCCTGAAGGGTCAACATTAGCGCGTTATGACAAGATTCACCTTGTCCCCTTCGGCGAGTATGTTCCTCTCGCCTCTTTACTCTTTTTTGTCCATAAGCTGGTGGAGGGTATAGGTGACTTCGGGGCTGGCAAGGAATTCACCGTGATGGAGATCCCAAGCGAGGATCTGGCTTTGCCAGATCGAGCGCGGGGTATGGGGGCATCGGAGGATGTCCCAAAGGGACACCGCACGGGCCCCCATATAAAAACAACGCGCTTCGGAGTGGTGATTTGTTTTGAAGTGATCTTTCCAGAACTGGTCAGGCAATTTGTCAAACAGGGGGCAGACTTTATGGCCACCCTCACGAATGACGCCTGGTTTGGCCGCTCTTCCGCACCCTACCAGCATTTCTCTATGGTGGTCTTTCGAGCCGTCGAAAACCGCGTCCCCTTTATTCGGGCAGCCAATACGGGAATCACGGGGGCCATCGATGGAACCGGCCGGATACTCAGGACATCTGATATCTTTACAGAGACCTATCTGGTGCAGGAGATAACCCTGAAAGAAGTCAAGACCTTCTATACAGAATATGGCGACTTTTTTGCCTATCTCTGTGGTATAATAACGCTGGCCATTCTGGCTTACATTTTGTGGATAGGCCGAAAACCGCTGGAGGTTCACAATGCTTGAAGAATACAAGATCCAATTAGAAGAGCTTCGCAAGAGGTTAAACTCGCTTCGGAGGCATCTTTGACCTGGAGGCGATGAAGAGTCGAATCCAGGACCTGTCCACTAAGATAGGGCAGGAGGACTTCTGGGAAGACCCAAAGGCTGCCAGAAAGGCCACGCAGGAGAAGTCCCGGCTTGAAAAAGAGTTACAAAAGTGGGAAGACATTGGCCGGCGGTTCGATAATCTCACGGCTGCGATGGAGCTCCTCCATGAACATGAGGACTCCTCCCTCCTC
>DATECO010000300.1:0-2607 GCA_035286865.1 Nitrospiria bacterium
TAGGCGTGGGCCTCATGGTGGCGGCCCTGGGACTGTTTCTTTATGGGCCGCCCTTCGATATCCTCAACACTAGATGGGGGTTCCCCCATTTTGATTCCCCAACAGATCTTGAGGGAGTGGTCGGACGTGTGATTGATGGGGACACGATTGAACTGAGTAATGGGGTGAGGATCCGCTACATCGGCGTGGATACGCCGGAACTGAGACGCCGCAAAAATGGATACTGGGTCTACCGACCGCAGCGGCTGGCAGAGGAGGCATGGGCGTTTAACCAAAGCCTGGTGGAGGGAAAGAGAGTTCGACTGGAATATGATGAAGAACGGACTGACGATTACCACCGCGAGTTGGCCTATGTCTTTGTGGGAGACCTGTTTGTCAATGCCGAGTTGATCCGATCGGGTTATGCCCGTGTCTTCCTTCAGCCACCCAATCTCAAGTACTCAACCCTTTTTCTAGAAATCCAAGAGCAGGCCAAGGATCAACAGAGGGGAATCTGGTCGCCCGGCCGCAAGCCGCGGAGGCCCCCAGCCACCTCTTCTTTACCCCAACCGATGGAGTCGGTCCAATAGGGACATGACAAAAGTTTTTACCCCGTCCGCCTCAGGGGAAGGCTCAGCCGACCCGGGAAAAAGGATTGCGGGCAGCCTGATGAAGGAACGGAGGAAATCCCGGAATCGAAGAGACCGGATCGATGATCGACGCCAGGGCGAACGCAGGCAGGATGAGCAACGTCATGGCGATCGCCGAAAGGAGTACTGCCCAAGGTGTGGCGTGCTTCTCACTCCAACCGGGCACTGCCCTGTCTGTAAGATGAGGATCATCAAAGTCAGGTGACCGGATGAAATGGCCTGGGAAAGGTGCTTACGGGGTGGTGCTGGTATCACTCCTTTTGACGCTGTCTGCCTCCTGTGCTATCGTCCCAAAGAAGGTCAGGGGCTATGCGGTGGGCTTTCGGGAGGTAGGGATGGCCTCCTGGTACGGTCCTGGTTTTCATGGAAGGAAGACGAGCAGCGGCGAGGTGTTTGACATGCATGGTTTCACCGCGGCCCATCGTACGATGCCCTTCGGGACCTATCTAAAGGTCACAGATCGCGAGAATGGCCGGTGGGTGCGGGTCAAGGTCAATGACCGGGGTCCCTTTATCAGGGGACGGATCCTGGACCTTTCCTATGGTGCGGCTAAGGCCCTGGACATGATCGGGACGGGAACGGCCGCGGTTGAGATCCATGTGGTCGGGCGTGAGGAAGATCTTGCCCGGGTAGTTCGCAAAAAGGGAACCGAGAGGTATACCGTCCAGGTAGGGGCCTTTGTCCAGAAAGAGAATGCCCTGAACCTCAAACAATCGTTGGAAAGGCGTTATCAGCCAGTCTATATCGTGATCTTTGATACCCCTGATCGAAACTATTATCGGGTGAGGGTAGGGAATCTTAGTACCGAGAAGCTGGCTGATCAACTCGCCTCAAGGTTAAACACGCAGGAAAAATTAGAGACCTTTGTATTGCGTGAAGACTGATCCTAGACATCAGTCACCCGTTCGAGGTGGCATCGGACATCTAAAATCTGTTATTCTATTAATATGAAGTTATTAAAATCCATGGCCGGCTTTACCCTCATCGAGCTACTGATCGTGATGTCGATCATTGGCATACTCTTGACGATGGCCCAGCCCTCTTACCGGCAGGCCACAATCAAGGCCCGAGAGGCTGCCCTCAAAAAGGATCTGGCGACCTTTCGGGACGTGATCGATCAATACTATGCCGATCAAGCGAGTTATCCCCCATCGCTAAACGACCTTTCCGAAAAGGGCTATCTTCGGCAATTGCCGGTGGATCCGTTTACACGTTCATCCGGCACCTGGGTCGAAATCACCCTGGAATCGGAGGAGGGGGAGGGCGGAGTCTATGATGTTCACAGCGGTACTGACCTGGTGGCCTTGGATGGGACGGCCTATAATGAGTGGTAGTCGTAGAAACAGTTGTGAGTTGCGGGTTGTGGGTTGTGGGTCTTTAAACTCAAGCGAAGCGTGCTCACAACTCAAAACTCACAACGTCTTTTCAGTTAGGGGGTTCACATACCTGGCTGTGATGTTTTCCATTGTGCTGGTGGGGCTATCAGTGACGAGTGCAGTCAAGCAGTGGAAGACCGTGATGAAGCGAGAAAGAGAGACGGAGCTGCTCTTTCGTGGCGATCAGATTCGTAAGGCCATTGCGGCTTATAATCTTACACCAGGGTTAACAGGGAATAGGAGATATCCGAAGCAGCTTGAGGACCTGGTCAAAGTTCCCAATATCTCCGCCACAAAGCGCTTTCTTCGGAAGGTTTATAAGGACCCCATCACCAATAATGACTGGGGATTTGTAAAAATAGCGGATGGGATCAAGGGGGTCTACAGCCGGAGCGAAGAGGAGCCACTCAAGCAGGGAAACTTTCCGGAAGAATATAAATCTTTTGAAGGAAAGACCAAGTACAGCGAATGGGTATTTGAATTTACCCCGCAGCAGATTCAACCCCCGCAGCCGCCGCTGCGTCCCTCCCCTCCTCGCTAGCACTAAAATGCGTTACCGGCAGCCAGGTAACCCCGCAGCACACCTTCCTGATCCAGACCAT
>DATECO010000301.1:0-3703 GCA_035286865.1 Nitrospiria bacterium
TCCTTCGACCCTCATCTTACCGTAAAAACTCATGCGAATTCAAGCCAGGCACGGACTGATATCTCGCCCACCCCCACTTTTTAATAAGCCCTTAAAACATGGGGGCTTCGGGCCGGAGCCGATTCGCTGGCACAGGCTCGCCTGCGGTTACGGTCCTCGGCGGCCTTCGACTCTCACCCCGCACAGCATCGAAGCCATTGAAGTGCGGGGCTCCCTGCCTGCCGGCAGGCAGGCGAGACGGCCTCCGCCTGAGGCGGATCACCGCCCCGACCCTTGCCCTTACTTAAAACTGGGGTTGGGCAAGGCCCCACCCTCTATTGACTCAAGGTACAAAATAGGATTATCCTTCCGATTAAATCGGTTTCGGAGACCAAGGCCATGCCAAAGAGGCCGCTGGACATCACGATTTTTGGTGTGCTATTCCTTCTCAGTGCGCCGGTCGAGCTGTACAACATCATGACGACCGATTGGGCATATCAGCCCAAGTTTTTTGGAATTCTACTGACTGGCGTTGCGGCCAAGGTCTATCTGCTGGCCCAGCCCGTCCTCTACATCATCCTGGGATATGGTTTTCTGACCCTCCGGCGCTGGGCAGTCTACCTGGCCCTCTTCTACGCCGCCGACACCCTCACCAGTGCAATTTCAAGTTTCATCCTGTTGGGATATGGGCGGATCCGAACCATCTTTATTGCATTTCTGACGCCTTTTGTGATCTACCTCATCGCACGGCGGCGGTATTTTGTCCAGTGAAATTTATGGATAGGGATTTTCCATGTTGATGGAGCTCAAGTGAATCGGATTGTGTCACTGATTGCCAGCAGCACAGAGATTGTCTGTGCCTTGGGATTTGAAGATCAACTCGTGGGGCGATCCCATGAGTGTGACTATCCCCCTTCGGTGAAGCGACTGCCGGTGTGCACCCAGCCAAAGTTTGCGACCGACGGTACCAGCGATGAGATCGATCAACGTGTCAAGGCAGTCCTGAAAGAGGCCCTGAGTGTATATCGAGTGGACGCCGACTTATTGGGGCGATTGAGACCGACGCATATCATTACCCAGACGCAGTGTGAAGTATGCGCGGTCAATTTAAAGGAAGTGGAGGAAGCGGTCTGCGAGTGGACCGAATCAAAACCGGCGATCGTTTCGCTCCAGCCCAACGCCCTGGCAGATGTATGGGCGGATATCCGACGCGTTGCAGATGCGTTGGATGCTTCTGATAGAGGAAGGCAATTCACTCTCGAATTGCAAAGCCGGATGGCACGGATTGCGGAGAAGGCACAAGCAGTCAAGGTGCGGCCACGAGTGGCCTGCATTGAGTGGATCGAGCCGCTCATGGCCGCAGGCAACTGGATGCCTGAGCTCATAGAAATGGCGGGTGGAGTCAATCTGTTTGGTGAAGCCGGAAAACATTCACCCTGGATGACTTGGGAGCATCTCCAAGGAGCAGATCCTGATGTGATCCTCATCCTGCCGTGTGGCTTTGATATTAAGCGAACTCGAAAGGAACTACCGGCTCTAACGCAAAAACCGGGGTGGTCAGACTTGAAGGCAGTTCGAGGTCAGCGCGTATACCTGATGGACGGCAATCAGTACTTTAATCGCCCCGGACCGCGACTCGCGGAATCTTTGGAGATCCTGGGAGAAGTGCTTCATCCAAAGATTTTTAAATTTGGGCACGAAGGCGTGGGTTGGGATAAAATGAGTTAGAATGGTCGCGGGCTGCCAGGTGTAAAACGTTCGGGGACGCGGAGCATCTCTTCATCGCTCATCATCGCCATCCGGGGTGGGGCATAGGTCGGGTCCAGCTCAAGGGCCTTTTTAAAGCAGGCCTGTGCCTCGTCCTCTTGTTCCAGGGCACGGTAGCAGATCCCGAGGAAGAAATGGGCCTTGGCCTCCTCCGGCGGCTCCATGGGAATCTTTAGCGCCCGGCGCAAAAGGTCCATGGCCTGCGATGGATCGTCGCCGTTGCGGAAGGCCCCCATGGCATGGTAGGAACCATACAGGATCAGAGCGGGGGCATAGTTCGGATCCACCTCCAGGGCCTTCTCGGCAGAGCGGCAGACCTCGATGAAAAAGTCTGCGCGCTCTAATACCGATCCAGCGACACGGGAGCCCTTCAAGTGCAGCCTGCCCCTAGCAACCCAAAGGGAAGGCTCCTTGGGATGCCGCTGGCACCCCTCGTTGATGATCCCCAGGGCGAGGTCGATCCTGTTCTCCTTTTCGAAGAATTCTGCCGCCCGGATGTAGGAGGCAGGCTGATCCTCCAATTCTGCCAGAGGGATTTGCAATACCTCTGGGTCGACCTTGGGAATGGCCGAGGGCTTGAACTCCTGCCATCCAGTCATGTTCCGAATAATTCGCAGCACTGCGTAACGGGGCGTCCCCCAGACCTGCGGGAGTGATGCATACTTTTCAGGCAGGTTGGACTCAATCAATCGGAGGATCTCCTCCATGGATTTTCCTTCCTCCACAAGAGGTACCACCGCATCCAGAAAGTAGGTCTGAAGGTCGATAAAGAAGTCGACCTCCGCCACACCTCCCAGGGGTCCATGTCCAGGGATAATCTTATCAGGGGATAGGGCCTTTAGCTTTTGTAGGGTCTTAATCCAGGCCCGATCGTCCGAGAGCCCTTCGGACATCACGGGTTGTCCCAGGATCGGAAAACTACCTGTCATAAGCGTATCACCGCTGATGACACATTTCTCCGTAGGAAGGTAAACCGCATGGGCATCGTCCGTCTCCGCACGGCCCAGAAACATAATATGAATGGGCACCGAACCCAGGCGGAGGGTCATCTCTTGATCAAAGGTCTTTTCGGGGAGCGCAGGGTCCTGGTCGGGAATGGCAAAGCCCCGCGACCTCAGAAAGGCGCGCTGGCGACGGTTTCGCCGCTGCATGAACTCCCGGGTAAGATCGCCACAAATAAGGGTGGCCCCGGTCTCTTTGAAGACATCGTTTCCGGCACAGTGGTCCCAGTGGTAGTGGGTATTGATCACGTATCGGATCGGGGCATCTGTCAACGTTCGGATGGCCCTCAGCATGCGCCGGGCCATGGGCGCATTGATTTGCGTATCCACGACCGCAACGCCCTCATCCGTCACGATGATCCCCGAGTTCACCACATTTCGAAACATGTAGCAGTGCTCGGTGACCTTCTTCAGGCTGCCGTATTGAAGCTTCCCAAAAGGATTTTGCATTTTTTATAGCATAATCTATGCCGGGGTGTGCGGTCAATAGTCGGTGCGGCAGGTTAAAACTACTGACGGAGTCTTAGGGTTTCCTGGAGGGTATCTCTCTGACGCCAAATTTCATGGGAACCCCTGTCACCTCGGTACGGACCGGAAAACCCTGCCAGGAGTGCGGCACCTTCGCTAAAAGAGGGCTGGTCTCCTCAGCCACAAACACAACGATCTCGCACCTCCCTGATTTGCCTGCCCCAATGCCGAGACCCACGAGGCTGGATTCACCGGATAGATACCGGGCCAGCTCAGTTTTAGCCTTGTTGATCTGGGGAGGCAGCCTTTCTCCCATAGGATTTCATTTGTTCCTGTAGATCAGGATCACGTCCTCTACCCCTGGCAATTTGATCCTGCGCCATTCTGCCAAAGGCGGTGATTGTTGTCAAGAAAGGATCAATCCCAGTGTGCACACTGCCAGGAATAATGCACTATCGCTTAGTCGGGTGACTTTCCCGATGAAGAAT
>DATECO010000302.1:0-3631 GCA_035286865.1 Nitrospiria bacterium
TGTCATCAAGCTGCATGTGCCCATTTTATGCCTCGGCTTTTATTGTCTAAAGTAAATAATCACGGATCAATCTGAACGAATTCAGAGCAGACTTTACCCCTTTCTGACCCTTTTCAAATGCAAAACCTTATTGAAAAACATCTCACATCGCTGTGAGTTGTGGATAAAATCCCTTATTTCAGGGATAGCGATTGTCCGTGGAGTTGGTATCCTAAAAGTAAAGGGTATTGTGTTTGGTAAGGGAGAGAGCAATGCAATATAATATCGCCCCAAGCTTCAGAGAACGGCCTTTAATTGTCATGGCCTTGGTGGTTGCATCACTATTCGCGTCTGGCATTTTTCTGGTATCTGCTCAAAATCAGACGCCTCAATCTTCTCCTAGGCCGCCACAAGGGCTCGTGCTCGGCTCTCCGTGCTTTATGCAGGACTCGTTTCAAAAAAAAGCAAGAGTACCGTGTATTGGAATCCTCAGTTTCGTAGAAGGGACGTCTGAGTATGAGCGGTCCAATTTAGTGCGGGAAGCCGGAGCTATCCTCAGGTTTAACTGCGATTCGGTCAGCATATCTGGTGTCGTCGTTCCGAACGAAGCAGCGATCTCGAAGTTATTCACTCATCCAGAGGTCCTTGCACTTCTTCCAGAGGCCCCTAATCCATGTGGCATGGCTGCCCGGTGATCCTCTAGAGGGAAAAGGTCACCTTAAAGCCGTCTAAATTCTTTATCTCTTGTAACCAACTGTGCTTTTATCACCTTGGCCAGGGCAGCGCCGAAACAATCGGGCTAAGCCATTCGTTTGGTGGCTTTGAGCCCCGACGCCCGCAGGGTGATCGGAACACAAGTCCTTAGCAGGCTACAGTGGCTAGGTGAACAGGCTTATCGAGAGAAAGCCAGCAGCTCTCATCGCTTGGGCTAAGATATGTAAGTCAGGATGAGCCGAAGAGGGCATTCCAGACCTGCAGGATAGAAGCGGCAAGCACCTCCTCGCGCTGCATCTGGTCGAGCAGGTGATCCACCGTGGCGTGCATCACATTCAACAACGGGGCTGGGTAAATCCCGATCCAGAATACAAGCACAGCCAGTGGAATCAGGGTGGCAAGCTCGCGAGGGCCAAGATCGATGAGCCCTTCCAGTGCCGAGCGGCCAATCTTTCCAAGCGCCACGCGCTGAACCATCCAGAGGAGATAAACCGCTGACAGAATGATCCCGACCGCGGCGATCACAGCATACGGGGGATGGGTGATAAAAACACCCACCAGCACCAGGAACTCCCCCACAAAGTTGTTCATCCCGGGCAGTCCCAACGAAGAGAGCGAGAAGATCACCAACAACGTGGCAAAGACCGGCATATTCCTGGCCAAACCGCCCAGATCAGCGATCATCCGGGTGTGGGCGCGGTCATAGATCAGCCCCGCGCACAAAAATAAGGCCCCCGTGGTGATTCCATGGTTCACCATCTGGAGAAGGGCCCCTTCAATTCCCTGCACATTAAAGACAAAGATCCCTATCGTCACAAATCCCATGTGGCTCACGCTGGAGTATGCGATGAGTTTCTTTAGGTCTGTCTGGGCCAGGGCCATGTAGGCACCATAGATAATTGCTATCCCCGAAAGAACCAGCACCAGAGGGGCGAAGGTCAGTGAAGCACTGGGCACCATGGGCAGGCAGAATCGCAAGAAGCCATAGGCCCCCATCTTCAGGAGCACACTGGCCAGGATCACGCTTCCTGCCGTGGGGGCCTCCACATGGGCATCCGGAAGCCAGGTGTGGAAAGGGAACATGGGGACCTTGATGGCAAAGGCCAGGAAAAAAGCGATGAAGATCCAGAGCTGAAACCCCAGCGAGTACTGACCCTCCATGAGGGTCAGAATATCAAAGGTCCTCCCCCCCTCGAAGAAAAGTGCGATGATGGCCACCAGGAGTAACAAACTCCCTGCCAGGGTATACAGGAAAAACTTGATCGCGGCATAGAGTCTATTGGTTCCCCCCCATACTCCAATAATCAGATACATCGGGATGAGCATCGCCTCCCAGAAGACATAGAACAGGACAAAATCAAGAGACAGAAACACGCCCAGCATCGCCGTCTCCATCAGAAGGATGCTGAGCATGAACTCCATCACCCGATTCTCGATCGCCCGCCAGGAGCACAGGATGCAGATCGGCGAAAGAAGTGTTGTCAGCAGGACTAGGAGAAGGCTGATCCCATCCACCCCCAGGGCATAATGAATGTTAAAGGTTGCAATCCAGGTATATTTTTCTGGGAACTGCATCTGGGGTGTCGTGGAGTCAAAAAGGAAGTAAATCGGCAGAGAGGTCATGAAATCTATCGTGGCCGTGATCACGGCAATCCACTTCAAGCGTTCTGCCCCCCCGCCCAGCAGAGAAACCAACCACATCACGAGACCGCCTGCCATGGGAATAAAGACCACCAGGGTTAACAAGGGAAATCCTAAAGGATTTGTCTCCAGATCCTGCATATCAGCCTTTTATAATGTGGGGGCCCGTCCGGATAAAGAAAGAAATGTCCTCCGACCTGCCTGCCCCTGCCCGTCCGGCAGGCGGGGGCAGGCAGGTGCCCCCAATCTTTTAATGTGGGGACCTGCTCGCTTTGCTCCCAATGCCCCCACACCCCGGCCAGTCACTGGCAGAGCCAGATGGCTGGCCCGGCGCTCGGACAGGCAAAGCCTGATCCTCGCTTATGAAATTCCGTATAAAAATAAGTAGGCCGTAATCATCAGGAATGCGCCCACGGCCATGTAAAGCGCATAGTGCTGGATCTGCCCGCTCTGGACCCGACGCAGCGCCGCACCCCATTCGCGGGTCAGGTCTGCCACCCCGTTAACGGCACCATCGATCACTTCCATATCCACCTGCTTCCAGAGGGCGTTGGCCATATTTACCGTCGGACGCACAAACAGCCGGTCATAGAGCTCATCCACATACCACTTGTGAAGTGAAAGCCGGTAGAGAAAACCCCGGGCCAGTGATGCCGCGATATGAGGATACCGGACGTACAAAACGTAGGCCCAAAGAATACCTGCAAGCCCCCCTAGCATCGAGAGGATCCAAAGCATGTGCTCCCAATCCACGATGCCAGAGTCCGGCACCATCACTTCGGCTGGGGTGACAAACACATTCGAAAGGAATTGGGGAATCGGCAGCCATCCTGTCACAATCGACAGCAAAGCCAATACCAGGAGCGGAATAGTCATCACTACCGGTGATTCATGAGGACGTTGTGCCTGTGTCCTTGACTGGCCGTGGAATACGGAAAAAATCAACCGAAAGATATAGAAGGCCGTCATTAAGACGGTGAGCAGTCCGATCCACCCAAAGGCCCTATCCAGGGCATCACCATTGAACGCCCTTAGAAGAATGGCATCCTTGCTGAAAAAGCCTGCGAATGGAAAGATGCCTGCAAGCGCAATGGCCCCGGCCAGAAACGTCCAGTAGGTCAGGGGCAAGGCGGATTTTAGTCCTCCCATCCTCCGAAGGTCCTGTTCACCACTCAAGGCATGGATCACGCTGCCTGCAGCCAGGAAGAGCAAGGATTTAAAAGCCCCATGGGTCAAGAGGTGAAAAATCCCGGCCGCATAAGCCCCCAGACCGCAGGCCATCGTCATATAGCCGAGC
>DATECO010000303.1:0-6636 GCA_035286865.1 Nitrospiria bacterium
GTATTTGGATGGTTTGCTTCATTTTCTCCAGAGAGACTCCCTGGAGCATGGAGGTGATCACGGCGACTCTAAGATCAGTCAGATAGCGCTCGAATCGCAGTAGGTCCTTGCGATTACCGACCTTTCCATGTCCCGGAACCACACTCTCAAATTCCAGGGTTTTCAGCTTCTCGATCGTCCTAAGCCATGACTTTGTGTTGCCATCTCCCAACCAGGGAAGTCGACCCACATAAACGAGATCTCCCGAAAACAGGATTTTATCTTCCGGGAGATAGACAACGAGATCATCCTCGGTGTGGCCCTTACCGAGGTACAAGATCTCAATTTTTCTCTTCTTATAGGTCAGCGTTAAGTGATCTTGGAGGGTCAGGGTCGGCAGTGTGACCTTGATCCCTTTGGATTGTTCCTTCCCGTACAGCTGCGCGAACTGCCGGAGGTGTTCCTCTCCATGCTCCTGTAGAAACCTGAAAGCGTTTTCATGGGCAATGATTCCTTGGGTGGGCGAATAAATATGGTTGGCAAACGTATGGTCCCCGTGATGGTGGGTATTGACCACGTACAGTACCGGTTGAGGGGTTAACCTTCGAATTTCGGTTAGCATCTGTTGGGCAAGCTCTTCATTCATCTGGGAGTCCACCACAATGACTCCCTGCTCGGTCAGGATGAACCCTGCATTGGCGTTACCTTTCACCCCAATGAAGGCATACACCCCTTTGGTCAGCACCTGCAGGACAGGCTTCTCTTGGGCAAAGGATAAAGAGATTGTGGATGATAGATCCAAGGCCGTAAAGACTAGGCACAATGCAAGCCATATGGGCCTTTTGTATCTATGGTCTACGCTTAGGCGTCCTGAATTTACAATACGCATCGTCACTCCGCGAGGATACAGGCGACGTGGTGGCCCTGGCTGATTTCCAGCAGGGGAGGATCCTCCTTCTGACAGTCCGGGATCCTTCTTGGACATCGAGAATAAAAACGACAGCCCTTGGGAAGATCGATCGGGCTGGGTGCTTCTCCCTCCAAGACGATCCTGGCCCGCCTGCTTACAGGGTCCAACACGGGGATGGCAGATAACAAAGCCTCTGTATAGGGATGGAGGGGATGTGAGAAAAGCTCGTCGCTCCTGGCTAATTCCACAATCTTACCAAGATACATGACCGCGACCCTATCAGAGAGGTACCTGACCATGTTGAGGTCATGGGCAATTAATAGAAGAGATAGGTGATATTCCTCCTGGAGATCTTTTAGGAGATTGATAATCTGGGCCTGGATGGAGACATCCAGTGAGGAGACCGGTTCATCCGCCACAATGAACTTCGGGTCGGTGGCCAGTGCCCGGGCAATACCAATTCGTTGACGCTGTCCCCCGCTGAACTCGTGGGGGTAACGAGACAACGCATCCGGGCCGAGCCCTACCTTTTCCAGAAGCCGTAGCACAGACTGTTTTCTTTCTTGCCGTGTACCCAGTCCGTGGATAATGAAGGGCTCCTCCAAGATCTTGTCGATACGCATTCTCGGATTAAGTGAGGAATAGGGGTCTTGAAAGATGATCTGAATCTCTCGGCGCAGCGCCTTGAGCTTCTTTCTATCCATTGTGAGAATCTTCTCCCCCTGGAAGGAAACTGAACCGGCCGTAGGCTCGATGAGGCGGAGAACCAGCCTGGCGGTGGTAGACTTGCCGCAACCGCTTTCTCCGACCATGCCCAGAGTCTCACCCTTCAGAATCTCAAAACTGACGCCGTCCACGGCATGGACCCATTTTTCTTCACGGGTAAACCAGCCGGTCTTTCGGGGATAGTATTTTTTGAGGTCTGTGACTGTAAGCAGCGCGGAAGAGGACATCTAGCGTGTCGCTCCCTTTTCGACCCTCCAACACCGAACTCCGTGGTGTCCTGTCTTCTCCTCCAATAGCGGCTCATCGCGCCGGCACATCTCTTCAACCAGCTCACAGCGCGGATGAAATTTACAGCCTGAAGGCTGGCTTAGTAGATGGGGAACTGTCCCAGGGATGGCCGTCAACCGCCTAGCCCTTTCATCTGAACGGGTGAAGCGGGGAAGGGAATTTAACAACCCTTGGGTGTAGGGATGGAGTGGTTTGGAGAGAAGTTCTCGGGTCGAAGTGTATTCTACGATCCGTCCCGAGTACATTACAGCCACCTCGTCAGCCAATTGGGCGATGACCCCTAAGTCATGAGAGATCAGAACCATGGACATTCCCAAGCGTTCTCTGAGGTCGTGTAGCAAACCCAAGATCTGTGCTTGTAGGGTGACATCCAAGGCCGTGGTGGGTTCATCCGCCAAGATGAGATCGGGGTCACAAGAGATAGCCATCCCAATCATGACCCGCTGTCGCATCCCTCCGCTGAGCTGGTGGGGATACTCTGCATACCGCTTCTCTGGAGAGGGTATTCCTACCATTTTCAGAAGATCGATAGTCCTCTCCCTAGCCTCTCGGCGCCCCATTTTGAGGTGAAGTCTGAGCACCTCGGCGATCTGCTCCCCGATGGTGAAGACCGGATTAAGTGAGGTGGAGGGGTCTTGGAAGATCATGGAAATCCGCCTACCTCGGATCTTCTGCATCTCTCTATCGGTCAGCCCGAGCAAGTTGATGTCCTTGTAAAGGACCTGCCCCGAGAAAAGCTCTAAACTCGTTCTCGGGATCAAACCCATGATCGAAAGGGCCGTTACGGATTTCCCGCATCCTGATTCTCCGACAAGACCCAGGACCTTGCCGCGCTTGACCTGGAAGTTGATCCCCTCTACCGCTCGGATCACTCCCTCGGCGGTCTTGAAGTAGGTACGCAGATCGATTACCTTTAGCAGAATGTCGTCCATGTCCGTTGAAGAGCCCACAACCTATATCGGGCAGGGTTGGCGGGGACAGAACCTGTTAATCAACTCTGTTTGCAGGGTGGGTTGATCCTATTGGAAGAAGGCATGCTTCCATTCTCCCATGACGCTAATCAAACGTATTCACAGCTCTTCTTTTTTGGCGAGGGCTAGATAGAGGTTTGCACCATGGCTGTTGGGATCCAGTTCCTTGAGGGCCTCCCATTCACTCCTTGCCAAATCCACAAAGCCCTTCATGTAATACGTGATTCCAAGGTGTATAAAGGCCTGGCTGTATCGAGGGTGAACCTCCTTAACACGCATTAATATCCGGATGGCCTCATCCAGGGCACCCTGGTCACGCAAGGTGATTCCTATCTTGGTCATGATGTCCACGAGATTCGGACGAAGGGTCAATGCTTTTCGGTACTCGTCCAGGGCCTCCTCGTACAGTCCCAGGGCATAGTACAGGTCACCCAGCCTGGCATGCTCATTCGCCAGCCTTCCACGAATATAGGGGTCCAGGGATCTTGGCTGGGCCTTGACGACGCTGGCCGCTCTATTGAAGGTCTCTACCGCCTCGTCATAGAGGCCCATGTCATTATAAGTCACAGCCAGATTCAGCGCAGCCTCTGTGTACTTTGGGTTCAGATTCAAGGCCTTCTGAAAAAAGTCGGCTGCCTTTTGCAATTCGCCTCGCCATTGATAAATAAATCCAAGTTTATTGTAGATATCTGCAAAACCCTGGGGACGGTGGGTCAAGAGCTGTAGAAAAACCCTCTCAGCCTCATCATACCTCCCCTCCTGAAAAAGGGTCATGGCCTGATAGTGAGAGACCTCGAATTCTGAATTCATGATGTGACCTCACATCTGAAATGTGATGCTAATCTACTATAAAAAGATCCCCCCTGTCAATTTGATCAGATAAAGGAAGAGATGCCGCTCCTCCACCTAAAAGGGATAATCGATGCTATGGCTCACGGCAGATGACCCGAGCCAAATTGGCAGTTGCAGGGTTGGCATTGATGTGGTAATCATAGGAACCATAGGGAGGATCATCACGGTGAAAATTTTCTCTGTCGAGTTTGTAAAAAGCTGCCTTGCGCCAGATGATTACCCTGAAGGGGATTTTCCCGAAATCGCATTCGTGGGCAGATCAAACGTGGGTAAATCCTCGGTCATCAATGCCCTGCTGGGGCAGAGGAGGATTGCCAGGGTCAGTTCCACCCCTGGAAAGACAAGGCTGATATATTTCTTTAGGGTCAATAAGGCCCTTCACTTCGTGGATCTGCCGGGTTATGGATATGCCAGGGTCCCGAAGGACATAAAGGCGAGCTGGGCTCCCTCCATTGAGTACTATCTGAAACAGCGCAGACAGCTCCGTGGCGTCGTCTTGCTGTTGGATGCCCGCCATCCTCCCACCGATCTGGATCTCCAGATGAAGGCCTGGCTTGAAGCTGCCGGAATTCGTTTCTTGGTTGTGATTACCAAGATCGATAAGATCTCCCAGGGCGATCAGCGAAAATCTCTGGAGGGTCATCGAGCCGCTTTGGGCTTGAGTTCGACGCTGCTAGTTTTTCCCTTTTCTGCAAAGACCGGTGCAGGGAAAGATCTTCTCTGGCGTTCCATCGAAAGACTTCTTGCCCATCCCTCAAGTAGGTATTCTGCGTAACAAGAGGTGCCAAAATTTGTCAGAGTATAGAGATCGAGTGAAGAAATCACTACCCCTACCACCAACGGTCTGATGAGCGCAGTTTAACAACATCTTGATAATCTAGGGATATTCAGTTCAGCTAGAAATTAGGTGTTTGTGCCTATAAAGTGGTATGGGATTTGCGTCATTCACTCGCTGCCTGCCAGTCAGGGAGGGTATGCCTCTTTGATACCGGAACAAATTACTAGACTAATGTACCCCAGAAAAATAAATTATCCAATAGATGGATTAAGGCCCTTTATAGAGGGAGGACGACCATGGTTAATTTGAAGGGAATACGGACAGGATTTCTCTGCTCTATCCTGTTTGTTGGCCTGGTCTCTCTAGGATTACTCATTTTATCGGCTGGTCCAGTCCGATCTAGCGATACCGTTGTGCACCCAGATGCTGTACAAAAGGCGAGGCGAACCCTTATTACTCTGGAAGCCTTGGATACTATGGCTAAACTGCCCGGAGACATTGCACCCTTGCCAGAAGAGGTGATAGCTCCTAAAGAAAATCCTGTCACACCCGCCAAGGTGGAACTGGGGAAAATGCTCTTTTTTGATCCCAGGCTTTCGGGAAATGATCACTGGGCCTGTTCCACCTGCCACAACCCCAGCCTCGGTTTTAGCGATGGAATGGCGAGGTCGCTAGGTTTTGGTGATGAGACCGAACTGGGCCGTCACGCCCCTACAATCTTGAATATCGCCTACAACACAACCCAGTTCTGGGATGGAAGGGCTGCGACCCTGGAAGAGCAGGCCATGGCGCCTATCCAGGCTGCTAGAGAGATGAATTCTATTCCCAAGGATTTGGAAAAGAAGATAAATGCGATCCCAGAATACAAAGACCGATTCATGAAGGTCTTTGGTGAGCCCGCCACCCTGCCCAATATCGGTAAGGCTATTGCGACTTTTGAACGGACACTTGTGACTCGAGATTCAGCCTTTGACCGCTACATGAAAGGCGACAAAAATGGCCTCACCACACAGGAGAAGCGGGGTCTGATCCTGTTTATCAGCAAGGCGGCATGCACGCAGTGTCACAACGGCATAAACTTTACTGATAATCAGTTTCATAGCCTTGGTCTACCCCAGGTAGGGCCCCTCAAGGAAGATTTGGGTCGTTTTGGGATTACTAAGAATGAGAGAGACAAGAGAGCCTTTAAGACTCCGACCCTCCGTAATGTTAGCCTGACACCTCCATTTATGCACAATGGCATTTTTAAGACGCTTGAAGAGGTGATCGATTTTTACAACAAGGGGGGCGGAGATGACCCCAACAAGTCCGAGAAAATATTAAAACTGAATCTTACGGATCAGGAAAAAGAGGACTTGATTGCCTTTTTGAAGTCCCTGACCGGTAATCTACCTATTATCTCGTATCCACAGCTTCCACAAGCGGCAACGGCGTCCAAGAGGTAGATATAGATAAAAACATCTCTCCGGTCCCGGAGTATGGGAACGTGTTGTACGATTAATCATCCCTCGCTTAAGACGGATAAGGCGGATGGGGTGTGAAGGAGAGCAGGGAAGGGAGGGGTTCTCGTGAAGAAATCGTTGGTCTATTTTCTAGCGTTTTTTGGGTTTTTCTTCGCCAGCCTGGCCCAGGCGGGGACAATTGTAGGAAAGGCCAAGGTTCAGGGAAAGCAGGATCACCAGAATATCGTAGTCTATGTGGAGGGGGTAACTGGAAACTTTCAACCGCCCTCTGTACGTCCCGAGATGAATCACATCAATCTCTCCTTCCAGCCTTTCCTCTTGGCTGTATTAAAGGGAACCATTGTGGACTTTCCCAATAGCGACCCGGTTTTCCATAGCGCCTTTTCAATTTCTCCCTCGAATCCATTTGATCTCGGATTGTATCAAAAGGGGAGAGAGAAATTCGTGCATTTAAAGAATCCGGGGATCGTGGAGATCTTCTGCCACATCCACAGTCACATGCACGCCTATATCCTGGTGCTGGATAACCCCTTTTTTGCGACCACAGAACAGGATGGCAGCTTTACAATTCCTAATGTCCCGGATGGGGCTTACACACTCAAGGCATGGCTGAATCCTTCGGTGGTGATCTCCAAGCCCGTGTCGATCCATGGGAAGCAGACTGTGAAC
>DATECO010000304.1:0-4522 GCA_035286865.1 Nitrospiria bacterium
TGGTAGTAAAGTCCTGGTTGAGGAGTATCTCCCCGACTCCCCCGCTGTCGACATCACCACCGTCCGCCGCCGCGCTCCAGTATGAAACCGCGGTATCCAAAAAGCTCCCGTCGCTGTTTGTCGCCGGATTGCCATTCTTATCCACCACGGCGCCGGTGCCGTCGATCCCATATTTTTTAACGTTCCCGTACCAGAAGGCACTGAGCGACTGGGGCTTGAAGAATCCCAGGTAGACCCGGCTACCGCTGTAAGTTCTGTTCTCGGGACTCACCGGCACCACCGGGGCCACAAAAGAGGTATCGGCCTCAAAGATCTTCCCCAGGATCAGTGTGAGGGCACTGATCATCTCCGGCTGGTTGTTGGTATTAAAGGCCTGTCCGCCCCCATTCTGTGCCGTCTCATTCAGAAGTTTAATGGCGCCCGCATTAGCCCCGCCCAGACCGAATCCGACTGTATAGGTAATTACATTTTGTATTCCGGGAAACGCTGCAGACAGATCCGTATCATGCATATATTTGGCCACATCGTCCAAATAGTCAGACCCATTGTTGTCGTAGCTCTTCGCAGGGTCATTGGCCGGCTCAAAGCCATCAGCGTCACAATCCCCGTTGTTGCAAATCGTTTTGAGAACATTGTCACGATCCTGGGTGGACATTCCGTCGGTGATCAGCACAATGTAGTTTTTCTGGCAGTCGGCCTGCATGGGGGGGGTGTATATAAATGTTCCATTAAAGGCTGTTTGCCCACCCTGAAAATATCGCATCGCCTCGAATTGCGTCTCGGCCAGCGGCGTCCAGTTCTCGGCATCGAGGCCATTGACCGCTGCTGTGAGGGCCTGCCGATTGGTGCTCGGGCCACTGAAGAGGGCATCCATATCCTTGATCTCGGCTGTGTAACCATTATCGGAGATCAGGTGGCCGCCCTGATTGTGGTTAAAGACCATTACCCCAAATCTTACCCCTGTCGTACTATTGAGGAGATTAGTCAGCACCTCCTTGGCCACATCGATTTTTGGACGGGGTGCTCCCCCTAACTGGGATCTCCAGTTGATCCAGTTACCCACGGCGTAGATACCGGTTCCGGACGTGCAGGTCCCATTCGTACGCAGGCGCCGATCTCCACTATTCCACTGCCCTGTAGTCGTCAGGCTCTGATAGGGATTGGCAGAGGAGGAGGGACAGGAGGTGGCCACACTGCTTGCATTCGTGACATGGGCCACCCAGTTATCGCAATCTAGGCCAAAGGCCAAGCAGCGATAGACGGTATTGCTCTGACAGGCCTTGTTTCCGCCTTCGCAGGCATTGGTGACAGGATAGGCCGTGGCCGGATTGTACGGATTTCCAGGCAAGACCAGATCATTCATGCTCCCGGAGGTATCCAAAATGATCAGGACATTGGGCTGGACCGGAGTCGCTTCATAGACCACGGTGTCGCCTAGATACTGGTCAGGGGCAGCCAATGTCCACATTGGGAAAAGGGTCTCCGCAAAAAGGCTTATTAGGATTGTGAATATTATCTTTTTCATATTGCCACCTTGAAATTCCAAAAGTTGAGCCGGTATCTCGCAACTCTCAGCGTCCTCTATACTATGGCATCTCTGGCTCTGAAGTCGTACTAATGCCAGCCTGATAATTGAGTAGGTTGCCCAAGGCCCATTCTGACGGCTCGGAGTTCATGCCACAAGCGCCATCTTTCATCAAAAGCCCGGTCCATGAACCCGACTGACTCAACCTCTTCCTTGCATCTGAACAGGTCACTTCTTTCAGAAAAGCCGGGTGGTTGCTACCGACCCAGGATGTGGAATCGAAGCTCATTCTGTAAAGCCTATTGGTTTCATAGATACCTGGATATGTGATCGAAGGAATGTATAGGGTGTCCTTAGATTTTGGTTTGACCCCATCTCTGGAATCGTCCGTGACCCTGAGGACGTTCGAATGAATGTTGGGAGTGATTGACCTGTAGATGGCCGTATCACCAGGATAGATATCATGCCCAGATGCCATTGGCATCCCGGGAAGAAGGATAATCGCAAGGCCTGCAATCAGATGGTATTTTTTAAGATATTGCCACTTGCACTTTTGAGCGATTCCCGTTGCCTCACGACTACAAGATTGCCGCTGACTTCTCCGAATGTTTTCCTTAGCCACCATCTTTATCTCCTCCTCTTGAAACACGCAACCTCTTGACCATACCTTTAAGCAACCCCTATGCCACGGATAGGAGGGCCCTCTTTACTGTCTAATCTATTGAATTTATATATAATTTTGTCATATCGTTTGGCCGTGTCATTTTTTGGCTGTCCAAAACTGGACAATGGCTGTATTAAATACAAATCGTAATCGGAAGGTCCAAAATCGCTAACTTTTTTAAAGTCTTCCATAAATAGCCTGCCGCTGACAGTCGTCAGCTTTATGGGATTTACGAATGGCCAATTGCCTGCTGTCGCTTTAACTTTTTATGGCGAACACAGTAGCAATGGCCAGTCCCAAGGAGATCTGGCCATTGCCCAGGATTGCTTTTATGAGATTTCTTTCTGATGTTTTCCTCCAGTTCACTCCCCTCTACTATTCAGAATCGCAGCGGTGATCAATCCCAACTCCTACTCGCCCGACTCACAGCAACATTTTCCAGTAGATCGGGATGGTGTTTGGAGTCGATGGCGCGGGCGGGGCACAAAGCGATCCCCCACACCCCACCAGGGCTGTCACATCCCCCTCGGCCGTGATCGCCAGCACGACTCCAGAGGGTATCCCAATGCCCAAGGTCATCACCCGGTCACTCCTCATCAGGATATCCCCGTCTTTATTCTTCGCCCTCGTGTTCGTGTTGCTGACACTGTCGTTGCTGGTATCCAGGTTATGGACCGCCTCCCCGGTCTTATTATTGACCACATAGACTCTGGCCGTAGTTTGACTTGCCGGCAAACAGGGGTCAGCCGAGGGCAAAGGCGGGGCATAGGTGGTAAAATAAACCTCGGTAAAGGCCAGCGCTGGGGCTAAGACCTTCTCGCCAGTGGTCTGATTTAATCTAATGAACCACCCATATTTGGTGTTCAGATCCGACAGGATCGTGTTGATCTGGCTGGTGGTGGTGCTGGCCTCCTGCAGATCGTCCGTCGTCACATCCACCAGCTCATGAAGATTATCCGCACTATCCTCCACCACGATGACCGCGGACTCACTCTTGTCCTTGGTCCCGTAAAGCCGGTCCACGACCGCTTTGTTCAAGGGATGCTCCCGATCCCCGGTGCCAAAGAACATCAGCTCATAACCCACCTCTAAGGTCACGGAGGGCTTATAGAAAATCTTCCTCCCCACGTCTGCCGAGCCCCCAGACCCGGGGTTTGAACTGAAAATCTTCCGGCCCGTCCAGTTGAGGGTGGAGCTATCTCCAATATCAATCCTCCACATGTTGCCACCGGTATCGCCCACATATAACCGGTCCGCATATCCATTGGAATTTCGGTCTATCACGGTAACGGCGCTGGGGATGGAAAAGGTTAGAGCATTATTATTGGCATTGGTATAACCCCACACTTTGTTACCACTAGTGTTAAAAGACGGTACCCCAAAATTGTTCAGAGTGGCCACTTCTATGACATACACCCCACGACCCTTCGGATTAAGGGGAGCACTTGTTCCGGAGCTGGTGACGGCCCCTTCACCGTTGCCACTGGCCGTCCCGGCCCCGTTAAAGGTCTGGGTGGCTCCGTAGCGGCCGTCTTCATTGGCATTGTCATATCCCGCCCCGATAATCGCAACGATCTTGGCCGTGCTCCCTATTTTCACTTTCGTGATCTCGGGCTCAGACCAGCTCTGCCCCAGCTCGGCATACTCGGTATTCGCCTTCGAGGGACTCTCAGTTGAGCTCAGATCCCAGAGATATAGAGGTTTGTCGGGATCAGTTACATCCAGGGCATAATACCAGCCTCCTCCTCTCCGCTCCCCGAAGATTAAGATCACGTTGTCCCCAGTTTCTATATTTCCGTCCTTGTCCGCATCGTAGATATAGACCGAGGGAGAACTATCCATAAAGTAGGTATGGGAGGATTGGGTCAAGTAATGAAGGTTGATCACCAATTCAGCAGGAATATAGGCCCAGGCCTCACTCCCGTCACAATCCCTAAAGGCATGCAGCATTCCATCGTTCGCCCCGACATAGATCAGGGTCTTATTCACGTTGCAGTCGGCCTCGTTGGTGGAAGAAAACGCATAGCTAGCATAACTGACCACCTGAGGCCTGGAGTGCAGGATATCCCCCAATATCCAACCCCGCTTCTCCGTGGTATTGCCATCGGAATCCGCATCATAGGAATCCAGGCCATGAACAAAGTTAATGAGCTTGTTCTTCTCTGTGTCGTCCGTCACGCCCAGGTCCGAAAACTTTAATGCGCTATTTGAGGATTCAAAGGCACTACGGTTACGGGTGAACTTACTCTTCGTGCCCGTATAGTAGAAGATCTCTCTCGGATCGGCGGTAAGGTCCCGGTTAAGGAGCACCTCCCCCACTCCTCCTTTGTCCA
>DATECO010000305.1:0-2010 GCA_035286865.1 Nitrospiria bacterium
TCCCCAATTTAAAGACCCGCCCGATCCAACGCACGGTTCTTCGAAGAGCCGCTCACCTCCGCGGTCGCCACAGGGTCAAAGCACCGGACGCCATTCATTTGGCCACGGCACTTGAAAGCGGAGCCACTGTTTTCATTTGCAACGACAAGGGGCTGAGAGCAGTTCAGGGAATAGAGACCATTATTTTAGGCGATTTAACGTAAGTTAAACAAGGTTGTTAGCCTCCTCCTCGCCTTCTTGACAAACCTATCAATCTTGATATCATGGACAGGGCATTTTATCTTAGGCAATACAAGTGAGTTTATGAGATCTCTATTCACAATGGGAGGCAGGGCGATACAAGTCCTGTGGGTCACCGTCCGTATCTTCGCGGGCTACCAGGTCCATTACCTGGCCTGCCTTTTTTATCGTGAGGCAGCCATTCAGGAGCGACGCTCCCGGCTCCATCAAAAGATGGCTGTAAGGATCCGTGAATCTGCCATCCGCTTAAGGGGCATCTTCATTAAGCTCGGCCAGATGATGAGTACTCGGATTGACCTCCTCCCAGAGGAGTTCACGGAGGAACTCTCGATCCTCCAGGACCAGATCCCTCCAGCCCCATTCGAGGCCATCGAGCAAAGGATTGTGACTGAATTCGGACGTGAGCTACCTCAGGTCTTTAAGTACTTTTCCCCCACCCCCATCGCGGCCGCGTCTCTGGGACAGGTCCATGAAGCCTATCTTATCAATGATGGCCCCATTTCTGATACGGGGCCAGGTCGTGGAGGCATTGAAGGCCAGAGGCCGGATAGGCCCCCGCATCGAAATGACGGTCGGAAGGTGGCGGTCAAAATCCAATACCCGGACATCCAGGCGGTGGTGGCCACGGACCTCAGGATGGCCCGCTGGCTCATCAAAGTGCTCAAACACTGGTTTCGCCATGTGCGGTTTGAGGTGCTCTATCAAGAGTTCTCCCGGATCATTCAGGAAGAGCTCAATTACATCCAGGAGGGCCACAACGCCGAGCGATTTTACAATAACTTTTCCAGGGACGAAAATGTGGTGGTGCCCAGGGTTCTGTGGGAGTACACCACGGTCCATGTACTGACCCTAGAATTTGTTGAGGGGATCAAGATCAACCAGTTTGAGGAGATGCGGTCCAAGGGGATCGACCTCAAGGCCGTAGCCGGGCTTTTGGCTGAATCGTACATGCGCCAGATCCTGGACCACCGATTCTTTCACGGGGATCCCCATCCCGGCAATCTATTCGTCCAGGGTGGGCCAGAGGGGAAAGCGCGCCTGGTCTTTGTGGACTTTGGCCAGATGCAACCCATCAGCCCGACTATGCATGTAGGGATCAAAAGGACGATTAAGGCCATCATCCTGAGGGATACTTCCTCGATCGTCCTGGGGCTGGTAGAGTTGGGATTTATTGAACGCGGCTATCTTCTTGAGGACATCGAAAGGGCCGTCGATTTTTTTATGACGCGGTATCGGGACATGAGACCCAGAGAATTCAGGAATCTTACTATCCTGGATATCGCCCAGGATATCCGAGAACTCTTCAAGATCTCCCCCCTGCTCCAGATCCCCAATCACTTCATTTTGTTTGCCCGGACTGCCATGATGCTCAATGGGCTCTGCTCCAAACTCGACCCTGACTTAAACATAATCGAGCTGGCAAGGCCCCATGCAGAACGGTTCATCACTCGGGAGGAAGGGCTCTTATCACAACTCCTAAGCTCCGGAAAGGAGCTAGCCCACTTGCTCCTGACCCTTCCCAGACAACTGGATGAATTTCTCACCACGGCCAAGACGCAAGGGGTCAAGACACAGATGTCTTCCCAGGATATGACGGGGATTCTGACGCGGATTTACAGACTAGGCCGTAAGGCCATCCTGGCCTTTTTGATCCTGGGGCTGGCCATACTTTACAGCTATTTTAAAAAGCAGTCTATGGCCACAGAGGCCCTATTTGCGGCTGGGGCGGCGATACTTTTTTCCCTGATCTTCATCTGGTCTATGATCAAG
>DATECO010000306.1:0-3146 GCA_035286865.1 Nitrospiria bacterium
GGGACCACACCATAATCCGCCCGGCCACGCTCCACCTCATCGAAGACCTCTTTGATGCTGTTCACCGGGATATACATCGCGGAATGACCGAATTGCTGCATGCAGGCCATATGGGTGAAGGTGGCGCGGGGTCCCAGATAAGCTACCTTCAGGGGTTCCTCCAAAGCTAAGGAAGCGGAGATAATCTCCCTGAAGACATGGCGGATCGCCTCAGTCGGGAATGGGCCGGAACTTATCTGCTCCAGACGGGTGTAGATCTCACGCTCCCGATTCGGGGCATGGATTTCGGTCTGACTGTCCTTCTTGAGCTTGCCGATTTCTATAGCGATTTTGGCCCGCTCATTGAGCAGTTTTAGAATTTGCTCATCCAGACGATCTATCTGTTGACGGTACTGCTCCACATCTTCTTGTTTCATTGCGGTTGGCTGTACTTTCAATACAAATATAATTCACTATCATAAATCATTTCAATAACTTTTGCAACTTTTCTGTGAGATGATTTGCCATCGCATAGACCAAGCCTAATGCCTGCCCCTTTTGAATTTATTAAAATAAAAAGGGGTAGGTACCCCTTCTGACCCCTTAGAAAGGATTTTCGATATATTTTACCACAACTTGTCTTGTTTGACTTTGGACCCCTCCGATTCTGCGGGCCCTGGTTGAGGCTCCGCCTGAGGCGGATCGGAGACTCCCAGATAGCGATAGGCAATGCTGGTCGCCTGTCGACCCCGGGGAGTACGGTCTAAATAACCGCTTTGTATAAGGAAGGGTTCACAGACATCCTCCAGGGTGTCCTTTTCCTCCGCCATGGCCGCCGCCAAGGTTTCTAAACCGACTGGACCCCCTCCGAATTTCCGGATCAGCGTCAGCAATAACTTGCGATCCATGGCGTCAAAACCATGTTCATCGATCTCGAGCTGCTCCAGCGCAGGGCGGGCAACCTCGAGGGTGATGACCCCCTCTGCCTTGATCTGGGCAAAATCCCTGACACGACGGAGCAACCGATTGGCGATTCGTGGAGTGCCGCGCGAACGTCTGGCCAGCTCCTTCGCTCCCTCCATCTCGATGGAGATATTCAAGATCTTGGAGGAACGTATAACGATCTCCGTCAGTTCTTCAGGGGTGTAAAATTCCAATCGGTTAATCACCCCGAAGCGCTCGCGCAATGGTGCCGTGAGGAGGCCGACGCGGGTGGTGGCCCCAATCAGGGTAAAGCGTGGGAGATTGAGTTTAAGCGTTCGAGCGGAAGGTCCCTGGCCGATGATCAGGTCCAGCTGGAAGTCCTCCATCGCCGGATAGAGGACTTCCTCTACCGTCGAACTCAACCGATGGATCTCATCGATAAAAAAGACATCATGCTCACTCAGGTTGCTCAAAATCGCAGCCAGATCACCTGTATGCTCAATCGCGGGCCCAGAGGTCGCCCTGATGTTGACCCCCATTTCCCTTGAAATGATATGGGCCAGGGTGGTTTTACCCAGACCAGGAGGACCATAAAAGATTACATGATCCAGGGCCTCATGACGCCGCTTGGCTGCCTCAATGTAGATCTTGAGATTTTCCTTGATCTTGGGTTGGCCCACATAGTCGTCCAGTCTGGTCGGTCTAAGACTGGCTTCATCATTTTTTTCATCCTGGTTGAGCTGCGAAGTAAGAATCGAGTCCCGTGAGTGTTTATTGGGAAGCATCCCCGTTTTTCCTTTTTCCATCGTCGTGAACCAGTTAAGTTTAAGTGTTAGGTCCGTTTAGTCCGTTTTGTCTGTTTAGTCCGTTAACTAATGAACGGACTCAACGGAATTAACGGGCCTAACGGACAAAAACGGCATTATCTGGATAGAAGCTTTAATGAAGTCCTGACGATTTCTTCAAGATTCATGGTGACTTCTTCACCCTTGTGAGTACTCGTGTCCTTTTGACAGACCTGATTGATGACCTCCTTGGCCTGATGCCGGGGGTAACCAAGATTGACCAGTGCAGAAAGGGCATCTTTAACGACCTGCTGTTGTGGACTATTTGGAGAGGGACGACCCTCCACCTGATCAGGCATTGTAGGGAGACCTGCCAATTTGTCTTTTAATTCCAAGGTCAATCGACCGGCTGTCTTGGATCCGATGCCGGGGACTGAAGTGAGCTTCTGAAGATCCCCATCTTGAATCGCGTGAACCAGATCCCCAACAGACAGTCCAGATAGGATATTAAGGGCGCTTCTAGGCCCAATCCCGGACACACTGAGGAGTAGCGTAAAGGTCTCACGCTCAACTGGCGTAAGGAAGCCGTATAACTGGAGGGTGTCTTCACGCAGATAGGTATAGGTATGAAGCACTACAGACTCTTTGGGCTCGGGGAGGCGATAAAAGGATTGCAAGGAGGTGTAGACCTGATATCCAATTCCATGGACATCCACGATCAAATACTGCGGAGATTTATGGATCAAAACCCCTGCGATGGATGCAATCATAAGTTAGTTAGGTCCACTACCCCGCCGGGTCCATTGACGTCCATGCCAACCTTACGGGATGATCATTTCGAGCGAACATCATTAATCGCTCAGCCCGCCGTTGGAAAGCACCATCTCTCGAATGGTCCTGCCATGTAGATGACAGATAGCAACGGCCAGGGCGTCGGCAGCATGGTGTGATAGATTCACGGCACACGGCTGACTCTTCGATGTTGACTCTTCACATTTTATCCGTGGGCGTTCTTCCCAAAGCAAATAGTCAACCATCCGTTGAACCTGTACTTTTCCTGCCGACCCGTGACCCACCACGGCCAGCTTGACCTCAGCAGGGGTGTAATCATACACCTTGAGGCCCGATAACTCTGCCGCGAGGAGTGCCACGCCACAGGCCTGTCCCAGTTTGAGGGCCGTCGCAAAATTCTTAGAAAGAAAGGTATTCTCGACCGCAATCGCCTCCGGCTGAAATTCCTCCACCACTTGCCTGAGACCCTCAAAGATTTGCCTCAGGCGTTTGGGAAGTGGTAGCTTCGCCGAGGTCTTAATTCCACCAGCCGCAATAAAATAAATTCTGTGTCCGCCTGAGGCGGACTCTTCACCCACTACTCCATAACCGGTGACCATTGTCCCCGGATCGATCCCTAAGACCCGCATGCTTAACTCCGGCTCATGACGCTAGAGCGTGAATGGC
>DATECO010000307.1:0-2077 GCA_035286865.1 Nitrospiria bacterium
TGAAAACCCAGGGGAAGGAGGATAATGTGGTGATAAAGCCGTTTACGCAAGTCCAGAATAATCCGACTGCCCACGTATTGCATCAAATAGGATTGGCTGAAGCTAAATAATCCCTTAAACAGGGCAATGGCCACAATCACCGCAGGAAGGATAAACAACATCCCCGTATCCTTCTTAATAAAGATCCCGTCCAACACGGGTTTGACCAGATAGGCATAAGTCGCCGTCAAGGCCGAAACACCCCCAGCACAGATCATCGCAACGATGAGCCACATCCAATAAGGCTTCACATAATTTAGGAGACGCAAATATAGTCGCATTTGTATACCGTTAAGTCTGTTGACTCCGTTAATTCCGTTTGTCCGTTAATGTAGCTGATCAAGTCAATGGACAAAACGGACTAAACAGTCCTTAAACACCTTTCGCCGAGAAAGTCCAAAATAATCCTTGCTGCACGGGATGAGGCACCTGGTGAGCCCAACCGTGCCCTGACCTGGGAAAGCCCTTTTCTGATCCGCTCGGCATAGGCCGAATCGGTCAGCATCCTATAAACCTCCCCTTCAATGGCCCTCGCAGTCACCCGGGATTGTAACAATTCCGGGACGATCCTTTCCTGTGCCACCACATTCGCCAAACCGATGTGCTCCGTATGAATAAGCATCTTGCCCAGCAGATAGGTCAGGCCCGAGACCCGGTACACAATGACCATGGGGATTTCATGGATCGCGGCCTGCAAGGTTGCTGTCCCGGAGGCAACTACCACCACATCCGAGGCCGAAATCACCTCGTCGGACTTGCCGGGTATTATTTTCACCTCAAGCCCCGATCCTCTCGATATGCCAGAGGTAGATATAATGGACTCTACCACACCGGGCTCAAGGGAGGGCGCAACGGCCAGCACAAGCTGAAGCTCCGGCAGTCTTTCCTTAAGACGCCTCATTGCCCCCAGCATTGCCGGCAGCAACCGGCAAACCTCCTGCCGCCGACTCCCCGGAAGAAGCCCTACCGTAGGTCGTCCGGGATCAAGGCCGAGCTGGGAACGCAACAGGGATTTGGCAGGCAGGGGACGCAGATCATCCAGAAGGGGGTGCCCGACCAATTCACAATTCACCCCCCAGGCATCGTAGAGCCTCTTCTCAAAGGGGAAGATCACAAGCATCTTATCAATCAGCCTTGCAATGGTCCTGATCCTGCCCTGCCGCCAGGCCCATACCTGGGGGCTAATGTAGTAGATGGTGGGCACACCCATCCGCCGGGCAATCCTTGCCACACGTAGATTAAAATCCGGATAATCAATCAAGATGACCAGATCCGGGGGCTCCCTGTACAGCCTCCCCCGAATTGTCCGATAGACCTTCCAGATGCTCTGCCAGTGCCCCAATACCTCTACCACCCCCACCACGCCCAGCCCCTGGATGTCACCAATCAGATCCACACCCGCCGCCTGCATGAGTTTTCCACCCACTCCTTCCAATTTTAGACCATGATCCTCCAGCCCAGGCAGATTACGCAGGTTGGATTGAACTTCACGCTGGAGGGCGAGGGCCAGTTTTGCCCCATGCAGGTCCCCAGAGGCTTCGCCCGCGATGATCAGAATCCTCCAAGACCGATTTGAGGATTGTAAATTAGAGCTCAATTCTTAATCTCCTTCAGGATCTCCAAGGCCACCCGCAGGGCCTCCCGCCCCTCCTGACCGGACACAATAGGCCGCTTACGGGTACGGACACAGTCAATAAAGGCCGCGATCTCTGCCTCCAGGGGTTCTTCCTTATGGATCTCTAACCGCTCAATGAGCAATTTATATGTGGGGGCCCGTGCGGCAACATCAGAAGAAAGGTCCTCCGACCTGCCTGCCGGCAGGCAGGTGCCCCCCACACCCCGCACTCGGCCTGGCCAAGCCAGTGCCTCGCTTTGAGGCCGCTCTCCGCCTGAGGCGGATGGTTCTTGCGCGACCCGACGACATACGGTCACCTCTTGTTGGAGATAATCCAGGGAGAAGTAGGCATCGGTCTGGAAGATCCTAATCTTCCGCATCTTCTCACGGGACACCCGGCTGGCCGTCACATTGGCCACACAG
>DATECO010000308.1:0-8981 GCA_035286865.1 Nitrospiria bacterium
ACAGGCGGTCCATGAGATGGCGGAGGCCGTCGTGAAGGAATGGGGAAGGATTGACCTCTGGATCAACAATGCTGGGATCACCCTTGACCGTCTCGTACAAGCGATGAAAGAGCAGGAATGGCAAGAGGTGATCACCACAAACCTAAACGGGGCCTTCTATGGGATTCAGGAGGCGGCCCGGATCATGGTCCACCAAAAGAAGGGGCACATCATTAATATCTCCTCCATGGTCGGTCAAAGGGGAAATGTCGGCCAGGCTGCATATGCGGCATCCAAGGCCGGATTGATCGGACTCACCAAGACTGCAGCCAGAGAGCTGGGGCCATTCAACATCCAGGTCAACGCCGTTTTACCGGGTTATCTCCCCACATCCATGACCCTGAAACTTCCCCAAAGACGGGTCGACCAGATGATCGGAGAAAATGTCCTGGGTCGAAGCTCGGATTTTGGAGAGGTCTCAGAGTTTATTTGCCACCTTTCGCTGATGCAGCATGTCTCAGGTCAGGTGTTTAATCTCGACAGCCGAATCATCTAAGGCAGTAATGAGTAATGCGTGATGGGCAAACATCTGGCTCTGCCCCGTTAGGTCCGTTGAGTCTGTTGAGTCCGTTAGGTCAGTTGACGGAAGTAACGGACCAAACGAACGTAACGGACCAAACGGAAATAACGGAATAAATGGACAAGGGTATTTTTATTACAGGCACCGATACCGGAGTGGGAAAAACAGTTGTGGCAGCCGCTCTGGCCTCCTATCTTAGGTCCACGGGCCTTGACGTGGGCGTCATGAAACCCGTTCATACGGGGTGCCAATCGATTCGGTCAGGCCCCATCGGTCACGATACGCGGCTCCTGATGTTGGCAGCCAGAGTCCAGGATCCGCCTGAACTGATCACTCCCTACTCCCTGAAACACCCCCTTGCTCCCTGGCCAGCTAGTCAGATGGAAGGGGTAAAAATAAGGACCTCTGTGCTTCTCAGGGCCTATCAGGAGTTGTGTCGAAGACACCCTTTCCTCATCGTAGAGGGAGTAGGCGGCCTAGCTGTCCCCATCACCGCTCACATGACCGTTCTGCATCTGGCCAGACTTTTTGGTCTGCCCCTGCTCGTAGTCACAAGGCCGGGCCTGGGTACCCTGAATCACACACAACTGACCGTTGAGTACGCAAAGTCACGGAAGGTGCCGGTGAAGGGGATTATTATCAATGAGACGGAGAGAAAGCGGTCTGGACTTGCGGAGAGGACCAACCCTGCATTATTAGCGGCGCTCTGCAAGACTCCGGTCCTAGGCAGAATCCCCTTTCTCAAAGGACTCCTAAACAGTGGCTTGGGGTTGCATAGGACAGGCAAGATCATTTGCCGGCACATCAGAATGAGGGAACTGATGCAATTCCCATGATCGCTCGCGCAGGACCCGCAAAAATACATCTACGACGAGGGGATCAAATTGCTGTTTGGAAAAAAGCTTCAGCTCTGCGATGGCCCTTTCGAGCGAAAGGGCCCTACGATAGGGTCGATCAGAGGTCATGGCATCAAAGGTGTCCAGAACAGCCACAATCCTCGAGCCCAACGGGATCTCCTCCCCCACTAAGCCATCTGGATAGCCCTTCCCATCATACCGCTCCTGATGGTGGTAAATCAGGGGGGCCACAGGGGCCAGGAAGCTGACCCCTCGGATGATTTCTGCACCCTTTTCGGGGTGGACCTTCATGATGGTATATTCCTCCTCGGTTAACTTTCCGGCCTTGTTGAGAATTGTTTCCGGGATCCCGATTTTACCGATATCATGAAGGGCTGCGGCATAACGCAACACCTTCCTTTCCATTTCCGAAAGACCTAATCCCTTCGCGATGGCTACCGCATATTCCACCATTCGATCGCAATGGCCACGGGTGTAATGATCTTTTGCCTCTATCGCCTGGGCTAGGGCCTTCATTGCATCAAAATGGGCCGCCTCTAGAGCCTCAAACAGCCTGATATTCTCTCTCTCCCTCGCCAGCCGATTTTTCTGGAGGGCCGTATCCACGCTCTTCAGAAGTTCATCAGGGGTAAAGGGCTTTACAATAAAACCCTGTGCACCGAACTTCATGGAGAGGACTGCTTTTTGGAGGTTCAACGAGCCCGTCATGATCACAGCGGGGACATCGTCCTGGATCTGGTTGAGCCTTTGCAATAGCTGGAGCCCGTCCATTTCGGGAAGGGATGCATCTGCAAGAACGAGATCAAACTGTTTCTGGCCGATCTTTTCCAGGCCCTCCTGGGCACACTTCACGGATTCCGTCTCATAATGAGGAGACAATAAGACCGCCAAAGATTCACCCTGGGAACAGTGTTCGTTCTCAATAATCAGGATTTTTTCATACGCCATAATCCTTCTCTCTTGATTTGGGATGGAATCGTTGAAAGGGAAATGTCACTGGCAAAGGCTGGTACGCTCGAGGTGAGAAAGGCATCAACCAGGGGCTCAATAGGTGTCCTGGCAATAGAGCCTCACACCCGAATAATAACAACAATTGTGATCATTCAAATCATTAATAAATGATCGCTCTTTACCATCCCTGAAAATAACCCGGACAATACAAATTCCCCCGGACATCACAGAACTCTTCTCCTCCACCACCTCACCCCTTCCCCACTCCGGGAATCTGTTGTGGATGACCTGATCGCCCAGTTTGAGGAATAAACGTTGATACTCCCTCTGATACATAGTTGCGCCTGCGCGGTGGGCCAATGACCTCTCCGAAAATAAAATTTAAATTCAAGACTAGCCCTTTTCAAAACGCTTGTCAAGATTTTTTTCAGTGAGTATTATTGGTAAGTGCTCGTGCGGGCGAAGCCCGCAGCTCACCCTATTTGCACTCTCTCAGGAGACCCACAAACGCACGGGTGGCCTCTGTCACATCCTTTGATTGATGCAGACTCGAGATCACCGCTACCCCGTCGGCGCCGGCCCGGATCACCTCACAGGCGTTCATTGGATCAATTCCTCCAATCCCAAACAGGGGAAGGTCAGAGACCTTCCTAATCTCCCTGATGATGCCGCAGCCCATGGGGGGGAAGACCTGCTTGGTCTGCGAGCTGAAAATGGGCCCTACCGAAATATAATCGGCCCCCTCCCGAACCGCCTGCTGAGCTGCCAGAGTATCCCGAACAGAGATGCCGATGATTTTGCGGTGCCCCAGGATCTTCCTGGCCAGGGGCAGGGGAAGATCCTCCTGTCCCAGATGTACACCCTCAGGCTCTACGGCCAGGGCTAGATCGAGGCTGTCATTGATGATGAAGGTCACCCCAGCCGATCGTGTCAGTTCGCGAAGGACCCGGGCCACTTCGAAGGTCTCCTGTTTGGGGAGTTCTTTTTCCCGATATTGCAGGAGCTTGAGTCCCCCATCAATGGCCGCTTTCACCAGGTCAGGGAGAGTTCGCCCACCGCAGGCTCGGCGGTCAGTGACCAGATAGAGTCCGTTGAGTTCCATGGGGGTTTTCAGATTCTTAGTTGTACTCTTGGTTGGAAATTAACCGTTCGAGGAAGTTAGTAGAAAACTTTCCCTTGAGGAAACCGGGGTCCTCAAGAATCCGTTTGTGGAGGGGAATCGAGGTCTTGATCCCTTCGATGATATATTCATCCAGTGCACGGCGCATCTTCGCAATCGCCTCTTCCCGATTCTCTCCATGGACGATGAGCTTGCCGATCATAGAGTCATAATGAGGGGATATGACACAATCGGTGTAGGCTGATGAATCCACCCGGACCCCATATCCTCCAGGCTGATAATAACGGGTAATGATCCCTGGACACGGGGTGAACTTCTCCGGACATTCCGCATTGATTCTGCACTCGATGCTGTGGCCACGGATTCGGATATCGCCCTGTTTATATTCCAAGGGGCGGTCTGCGGCGATTTTGATCTGCTCCTTGACCAGGTCGATACCGGTGACCATCTCGGTCACCGGGTGTTCCACCTGGATTCTGGTATTCATCTCGATAAAATAGAAGGCATGATCCTTGTCCAGCAAGAATTCGACGGTCCCGGCGTTCACATACCCCACGGCCTTGCAGATTTCCACTGCCATTCGGCCCATTTCTCGACGAAGTGACTCATCAACCGCAGGAGAGGGAGCCTCCTCTAATACCTTCTGATGACGACGCTGAATCGAGCAGTCCCGTTCTCCTAGGTAGATCGTTCTTCCCTTCTCATCGGCCAGGATCTGGACCTCGATATGCCGGGGTTCCAGGAAGTACTTCTCGATATAAATCCCAGCATCACCGAATACCGCCTTGGCCTCAGACTGGGCCGTCTGAAGCGATTTGATCATGTCCTCCTCATGGTTCACCACCCGCAGCCCACGTCCCCCTCCACCTGCTGCCGCCTTGATAATCACAGGATAGCCAGTCTTTTTCGCTATCTCTAGGGCCTCTTTATCCGAAGAGACCTTCCCCTCGCTCCCAGGGATCACGGGCACTCCCTTTTGGCTCATAATCTCTCTGGCCTTTGCCTTGTCTCCCATCAGGGCAATGCTGCTTGCAGCAGGACCCACAAACTTTATTCCAGCCGATTCACAGGCCTCTGCAAAATGGGCATTCTCTGCCAGGAATCCGTAGCCTGGGTGTATCGCCTCGGAATCCGTAATCTCAGCCGCACTGAGGATATTGGGGATATTCCGGTAGCTCAAGGAGGCATCGGCGGGCCCAACACAGACACTCTCATCCGCAAATCGCACATGCAGGGAATCCCGATCGATCTCTGAGTAAATGGACACGGTCTGGATCCCCAATTCCTTGCAGGCTTGTATAACCCTCAGCGCGATCTCACCCCGATTGGCGATCAGGATCTTCTTAAACAAGGTACTCATCAGAAGAAAGTTTTAACGACTCTGACCCTCTATTGAAGATCCCCCAATAGCCTGCCTGCCGGACAGGCAGGGCTGGGGGATTCTTCGTCCCCTAGGGAACTTTGATTTTTATGCCCGCCTGCCGGACAGGCGGGGACTGCACTCGCTGTGCGTGTTCATGATCCCTGTGAAAGGGTGGATGGTTCAGTCTGTTTCAGAAACTCTATCTTGAAGAGGGGCTCACCATACTCTACCGGGCGGGCATTCTCGACCAGAATCTCTAGGAGCTTCCCATCTGCCTCTGACTCTATCTCATTCATAAGCTTCATGGCTTCCACTACACAAAGGATCTGTCCCTTCTTGACCGTCTCACCCACCTCCACATACGCCTCGGCTTCGGGAGAGGGAGCCCGGTAGAATGTCCCCACGATGGGTGAACGTATAAGGATAAAATCCTCCTGTTCCGCCTTGGCACCCCCCTCAGGGGACGGGGACTTTGACAAGGTCTCCTGGGCTGAGGGAATCTGAACCTGTGGGCCGGCATGCCCTCGCTCGGCTCTGGCGTGATCCTTACTGATCTTAATCCGGACTCCTCCTCTTTCGACTTCTAACTCCGAAACCTCCGTGCCCTCCATGAGATCGATCAGTTCCTTGACCTGCCGTTTCACCTCTCTATGATCCATCCGTCTTCCCTGTCTGCTCCTACTTGGCCCGTTCCACATAAGCCCTGGTGCGGGTATCAATCTTGACGATATCCCCTTGTCCGATATGGAATGGGACTTTGATCACTGCTCCTGTCTCCAGAGTCGCCGGCTTATTCCCTCCGGTAGCTGTATCACCCCGGACCCCCGGGGCGGTCTCCACAATCTTCAGCTCCACAAATATCGGAAGTTGGACCCCAAGGGGCTTCCCCTGATAGAACATAATCTTGACCACCATATTCTCTTTGATAAAGTCTTTGGCCCCGCCTAGCTGTTCATCCGTAACGGAAACCTGCTCATAGCTGCTGGTATCCATAAAATAGCAGTCTCGCCCCTGAGCATATAAAAATTGCATCTCCCGATCTTCGATGGGGGGTTCCTCAAATCGCTCGCCGGCCCTGAAGGTTTTTTCAATCACATTCCCGGTTTTCAGGTTGCGCAGCTTTGTCCTTACAAATGCACCCCCTTTTCCCGGTTTCACATGCTGAAACTCAATAATCTCATAAGGGTCACCCTCGACCTGGATTCTCAAACCACTTCTGAAATCAGTTGTGAAAATCAATGCCCTCAGCTCCTCTTAGTAAGGTTTAGGATTAGGTGTGCGGTCCAATCCGGAGATGCTCAACGATGGCCTGCAGTCCTAATAGATAACTATTCGCCCCAAAACCCGAAATTTGCCCCACGGCGACTGGTGCAAGATAGGACTGGTGCCGAAACGATTCCCGCTTGTAGATATTGGAAAGATGGACTTCCACTGTAGGGATACCTGTTGAGGCAATGGCATCCCTCAGTGCAATGCTGGTATGGGTAAAGGCCGCCGGGTTAATCACAATCCCCTGATAGCGCCCGATCGCCTCCTGGATCAATGTGATCAACTCCCCTTCAGAATTGGACTGTCGGACCTCGACTTGAACACCTTCACGCTTTGCCCACTGAAGGATCTTTTTGTTAATATCATCCAGCGAGGCCGACCCATAAACCTGGGGTTCCCGGATTCCCAGGAGGTTGAGGTTCGGTCCGTGTAATACCAAAACCCTCCACGTCCCTTTCCCTCCCATTGTCCTTAGAGCTCCCTTTCCAGTTGCGCCACTTCCCGCTTCAAGAGATATCTACCCTTCCCAAAATTGCCCTCTGCATGAATGACTAAAAGAAGGAAGTAATCCGAATTGATCTTTTTCACGAGAATTAGCCCTTTGTCTCCTAAAACACACAGCTCTTGAGATTGCCCAAAGTGGAGGCTCTCTGTGATGTCCTCAATCTGCCTCAGGACTGCAGAAAATTCCGCCGCCAGGGCCGGTAAATCCAACAGGGTATCCCGGCGGTGCTCCTCCACCACAATACCATCCATGCCGACCAGGGCAATTCCAAGGGCATCTTCCAGATTATTGGTGATCTTCCTGAGGTTCTCAACAAAACTCACTGATTCTGACTCCTCTTTAACTGCTCAAGCCAGGCCTGTAATCGCTGGACCTTTGCCTGGCGAATTTGTTCGGGGGATGAACGCGCCGGACCGTCCGGAGGTGAGCCCTCCTCGGCCTTTCCTGAGGGTTCCGGTGTGATCACTGTTCTCCCTTGTGACTGGGCCTGTGTAGGCCTCTTGGTCAGAAGATTCGCCAGGGCCAGGGCATCCTCCAGTCTTTGCCGGACCTCGGCATTATCGGGATCCTGCTCCAGGATCTTCCTATAGATTTCTATCCCATACTCATAATGGCCCTGTGTGATATAAAGTTCCGCGATGCCCACCGTCGCCAGTGCCTCCTCTGAGACAGCGGCCTCCCGTTCCTTTGGAGTTTCTGGAATGGCTGTCATAGGTGAAACAGGCTCCATTGATGGAGGGAACTGGTTTTTGACGGAGGCGGGCCCCAAAAGCTCAGAAAAGACTTCCTCCTCAATACCCCCATGCCCCGGCTGGTCACCGGGAGTGCCAGATGACAGGCCCGGCCCTCGGGTTGGCAATCCGCCTAAGGCGGACAGATCCTTGCCCTCCTCATGACCCTGATGATCTTGGGATATAACCACAGGGAGTTGTGGCTCAACCGGTGGCCCGCTGTCTTGCTGGACAGGCTTTTCCTCGGGTTCTTTTTGCACGTCGCGAGGTATCTCATGGAACTCTGTTCCCTGTCGGCTTTCGGATGCTTCTTTTCCTGCCTGATCGACAGGAGCAGGCGTCAGGCTTTGACCGTGTGAGCGGGGAGGTTCGGGGGACAGTTCAGGTTCAGGCTCATGCTCCTTCTCGGCTGTGGGGGCACTTGGAACCGATTGGGCCCTTATCCCATCTATCTCAAGCCCTAATTTTTTCATCTCCACATCTTTGGGATTGGCTAATAAAATCGTCTCACAGAGCTGCCTGGCCTTCTCAATATTACCTTCATCCCGGTAGATCAGAGCCAATTTTTTTTGGGCCATCAAGTTATCGGGATTCTGTGCCAAAACCTTCTCAAGTTCTGTTTTGGCCTCGGCGACCCGCCCTTTTTGAAGATAGACCTTTCCAAGGGACACCCGCGCCGCCGAAAAAACCGGATGGATCTTCAGTCCATCCTTGAGGATAATAATGGCCTCTTCCAACATACCGGACCTGATATACTCTTCAGCCAACGGGAAGAACAATCTTGAGGAGGGGTCCTTCTGAAGCTTCTCGGTCAGCTTGGCAATCTCAGGCGACAGGAATGAATCACCCTTCTTTTCCTGCATCGCTACCCCTATAAATTGCCTAACATCTTAACAGACCAGCCGCAAATGTCAAGTAAAACCACAACTTTGAATCCAGGAGCCGCTAACATCTCTTTCCCCTTCGACGGAGCGCCACTTGCCCTCCCCTCGTCCAATTAGGACAATGACTATGGGGGGGACCGATGAGCCCTTCCGGAAGGGGAATGCCTTTTCTTTTTGATCTCAGCAATCCTATTGAGAACCCTTTCCGCAACTTGTTCCTTGGTCATTTTGGGTAGGTTTTCTATACCGCCCGTGACGTCCATGAGACTGACGATATTCGTGTCCGATCCAAAACCTGCCCCGGCTTGTGTGATATCATTGGCCACAATGAGGTCCAGTCCCTTTTGTTTGAGCTTCTTGAGCGCATTTTCATGGAGCCTCTCAGTTTCGGCCGAAAAGCCTACCATGACTTGATCACGGCGGAGCCCTTTGACCTCTTCCAAGATATCCACAGTCGGAACAAATTCGACACTCAACGCTTGACCCGTCTTCTTGAACTTTTGGGGAAACGGCGAGGTCGGTTTCCAGTCAGCCACGGCGGCAGCCATGATCAGGATTGTGACTTCCGGGAAGAATTTGATCACGGCCCTTCGCATTTCTTCTGCCGTCTCAACCCTGATGAACTCAACCCCGTGGGGCGGGGGCAGGGCGGTTGGCCCGCTGATCAGAACCACACGGGCTGCACGGTCTCTGGCTACCTTAGAGAGGGCATATCCCATTTTCCCGGATGAACGATTGGAAA
>DATECO010000309.1:0-3185 GCA_035286865.1 Nitrospiria bacterium
TCCTTAGGATTTATGAAACGATACCTCTTAGCGCTGGATCAGGGGAGCACAAGTTCCAGGGCTATGGTCTTCGACGATCAGGGCAGAATCCACGCACGAGCGCAGGTCGGGCTATCTACCCTCCTTCCCAAGGCTGACTGGGTGGAACACAATCCAAAGCAACTTTTTACCAGCCAGCTATCCGCCATACAACAGGTGTTAAAACAGTTAGGCAGAGACAAAAAGCGGCTGGTGGCATTAGGGATCACCAACCAGCGATCCACGGTCCTGCTCTGGGAGCGTAAAACGGGCCACCCCCTCTCACCGGCCATTAGCTGGCAGGACCGGAGGACATCAAAATTATGCAAATCGCTGGCAGGTCTACCTTCCGCCTCGGGCGAAGGTAGGATAGACGATCTGATCCGCCAAAGGACAGGGCTTCGCCTCACCCCCTATTATGCCGCACCCAAGCTGGCATGGCTACTTGAACATACCCAAGGGGCAAGAAGACGGGCCGAAAAGGGAGACATCTTGTGTGGCACTGTAAACAGCTATCTGATCTGGAAACTCACGGGTGGAAGGGCCCATATTACGGATCACACCAATGCCGCTCGGATGTTGCTCATGGACCTTTCCACCTTGAATTGGGATCAAGACCTGTTGGAGCTCTTCGGGATCCCACGGCAGATGCTCCCACGCATTGTCCCCACCTGTGATTATCTTGGCGAGGCAGAAATCGGGAGAGAGCGTATCCCCATCTTCTGCAGCATTGGCGATCAGCAGGCGGCCAGCATCGGATTGGGGTGCATAGAGAAGAGATCTCTGACCTTAAATTATGGGACAGGTGGGTTTCTCTTACTCAATACGGGGAATCAGCGCCAATCCCTTTCCGGACTGCTCACCAGTATCGCCTGGTCTTCACCCAAGAGGATCGACTATCTACTCGAGGGGACCGTCAACAGTGTGGCCTCTGCCCTGGACTGGCTCAGAGAGGGATTAGAGTTATTTAAGGAGGTTCGCGAGATTCCTCTCCTTCACAGCAAATCCAGACATCGGGTCTTTGTCATTCCCTCCCTCGCCGGCTTGGGCGCACCCCACTGGCGTGAGGATGTTCCGACCCTGTTCTTTAACCTAAACCGACAAACCCATCGTGCTGATCTAGTCCGCGGCGTGATTGAGGGTATCGCCTTTTTGATGAAAGATATCCTGGAGGCCATGAAACCGGCTGGTTTGACCGGATCCGGACACTTTAGGGCAGGTGGAGGTATCGCACACCTGGACGCCCTCCTGCAGTTTCAAGCCGATTTATTCCGGGCGCCGATTGAACGACCCGCCGTCTTGGAGGCCACCTCGCTGGGGGCAGCATTTCTGGCGGGGCTAGGCTGTGGGGTCTGGTTCGATCCCCTACAAATTAAGGAGCTGGTCAATAGGGGTCGGACATTCCGGCCCCGCATGTCCAGACAGAAGTCAGAAGCTCTCTATCACCAGTGGAAGAAGCTCATCCGCCTTGCCCTACAGTGCTCGGATAGTTAGCATAAACCGGGCAATCTATCTTTGTATTAGGCACTTTGCGATTGCATTGGCAAGGCTGATGTATTAGTATAAAAGGTAAATGGGACATGACTATAAAAAAGAAGAGGACCAAGCGACCCCTAAGCATACCAACAAGCTCATCCACGAAACCAGCCCTTACCTCCTGCAGCATGCCCATAACCCGGTAGAATGGTATTCCTGGGGGCCTGAGGCCCTGGAGCGGGCCAAGGCCGAGCAAAAGCCCATCATGCTCTCCATCGGATACTCTGCCTGCCACTGGTGCCATGTGATGGAGCGGGAGTCGTTTGAGAACGAAGAGATCGCCACGATCATGAACCAAAACTTCATCAACATCAAGGTGGATCGGGAAGAGCGGCCAGACTTAGACCAGATCTATCAGACCGCCGTCCAGATGTTCCTCGGCCGGGGTGGCGGCTGGCCACTCACCATGTTCTTGACCCCAGACGGAAAACCCTTTTATGGGGGGACTTATTTCCCGCCCCAGGACCGTCACAATCTTCCAGGTTTTCCAAAAGTCTTATTGTCTGTCGCCGAGGCCTACAAGCAAAAGCAGCAAGAGATCCAAAAAACCACCTCACAGATCGTGAATGGGTTAAGTCAAATTTCTGTCTTCCGCCCTTCTCAAGAGGTGATGACCGTTGGGGCTATCAAGGAGGCGGTTAGGGCCCTGGCAGGATTCTATGAGCCAGTTTATGGCGGCTTTGGGAGTGCCCCCAAGTTTCCCAATACAATGGCCCTGTCATTGTTCCTTCGATACCACCGGATGAGCGGCGATCCGACTGCCCTGGAACGGGTCAAACATACGCTAAAAAAGATGGCTGAGGGGGGAATCTATGATCACCTGGGGGGTGGTTTCCATCGATATTCGGTAGATGAGCACTGGCTTGTCCCGCATTTCGAAAAGATGCTGTACGATAATTCCCAGCTCATCAAGCTTTACCTGGAGGCCTACCAGGCCACCGGTGATGAATTCTTTAAACGCATCGCCACAGAGTCGCTGGCCTACGTGCAGCGGGAGATGTTGTCGCCTGAAGGGGGCTTTTACTCTACCCAGGATGCTGACAGCGAGGGTGAAGAAGGAAAATTCTTTGTCTGGACCCCTGCCGAAGTCATTGAGGTACTGGGAGAGGGAATGGGTCGGATTTTCTGTCGCACCTATGATGTCACCAATCACGGCAACTTCGAGGGGAAGAACATTCTCCATACAGACCTTCCCCTAGAGGTCATCGCACAGGAGTTTCACAAGTCGCCCCAAGAGGTCGCCGCCCTCCTCAAAGAAGCCCGACAAAAAATGTTCCTGGCCCGTGAAAAAAGGGTCAAGCCCTTCCGGGATGAGAAGATCCTGACCAGCTGGAATGCCTTGATGCTTTCTGCCTTGGCTGAGGCTTACAAGGTACTGGAGGATCCGGCCTACCTGGATATGGCCAGGGGGTGCGCAGACTTCATCTTAAAGCACATCTTCAAGGAAAACCGTCTGCTGAGTACCTATAAAGATGGCGTGGCCAAGCTCAACGGGTATCTTGATGATTATGCATTTTTAATCGCCGCCCTACTTGATCTTTATGAGGCGACTTTTGAAACGATGTACCTTGAGCAGGCAGGCCACCTGGCCGGTATCACGGTAGAACAGTTTTGGGACGAACCCCGAGAGG
>DATECO010000310.1:0-3962 GCA_035286865.1 Nitrospiria bacterium
TAATAGATGAGTCTGCTGGAGGTGGCGGCTTGGGGGCCCGCTTCACCGTGAACCCTTCAACTGGTCTTACTTTCTGCTATAGCGGAAATCCAAATTCCTGAGAGGAGGCTTCTATGAGGTATGCCAAATCAAAAAAGGCGGCATTGAGTGTCCTTATTGCCGGGATATTCGCTGCTCAAGGTGGAATCTGCTTAGCTTCTCCAGCGGTAGAAGGAGAACTTGGTCCACTCATCCCGTTGCATAAGGATGCCATCCACGCAGGTCTCGGGTGGGAAAAGGATAAGGAGAAGAAGCGCTGGAGCAATGATAACGAGAAGAAGCGCGCAAAAATCTGCTTCTGGATGAGGCCGTCTGAGTACCAAGGGATCCACCTCGTCGATCCGCTTAAGCCGCCCGGCCCCGGCGCGTTGAGGACAGATACATTTGAAAAGTTCGTCTATGGAAACAACTTCACCTCGGGGAAAGGATTTAACTTTAGCACGGGAACACACGGTCTGGACGAAAGCCTTGCCACGCGTATTCAAGCCGACCTCTACCTCGACAACGGCCTCTGTTTAGATCTAGAGCACCCGGATGCCTTTAAGAACACAGACAAGTTCAATATTGCCGACTTGACCGATGCCGACTTCGACCTGAACCGCGCAGCCTTCTCCAATGCCGGTCACTCCACAGGGTTGAATTACAACCTCTTCTGTGCTGCCCAGGTGGCCCTGGCCAACGGTGAGTGGGTCTTCGTCGGGGGCCACGATAAGGCCGGCAACAACGGCATCAGGAAAATTCTCATCTTCAATCCCGCAACCCAGAAATGGGCCGATAGGGGCATGCCCCCGGTCAAAGCTGCCTTCCTGGCCGATCCGGAGGTCACTAATCCTGCCGCCCACCCTGATCCAAACGATGAAGCAAATACCGACCCGCCCCACCCCTCGGATATGAGGTACCAGCGGTGGTACCCGACCGCTGTTCACCTGCCCAATGACAAAGTCCTGGTCCTGTCCGGGACCGACCAGGACAGCAGCCTGGTCAGGGGAACTGGTAGGTGCACCAGTGCTACGCACAGCCCGGCCTGTTCCAAGTACCGACTAAACACTCCGGAGATCTACGTTCGCAAGCCCGACAAGACGATCGCCCTCGAAAACGCCCGGATAGTGCTGAGTATGTACCCCATAGCCTATCCCATCCAGACCGGTCCGAAAAAGAAAGACTGGAAGGTGGCCGTGATCGGTGAGGTTGATCATGGCGCGGGTGGTCCCTTTTTTGGTGACTTTCGCGATCACCGTAACCCCACCGGTTTCAACATTTCCGGGTATGACCCCTGGCCATACAGTGGAAAGACATATCTCTTCGACGTCCAAGCCGCGATGAAGGACCCGGACCGGGACATCCCGGACGAGACCGGGAAGTATTGGGAGCACGTGGCCACGGCCGCCATTGCCCATGAGAGCGGGGCGAGCAGCATACTGGTGAAACTTGACAAGACGGGCCGGCCCCTTTCGCAAAAACTCGTCCTGTTCGGCGGCACTTGTGGGGGAAATTGTCCGTCTGTGGGTGACCGGGCAAAGGTTGAGATGATCGATTTCCAGGACCCGGCTCCCACATGGCAGCTGCAGGGCAGTCTCATACAAGAAGCCAGCCAGATGCAGGCTGTGGCCCTGCCCGATGGGACGGTGCTTATTACCGGCGGCGTTCTGGGTCGACCAAGCGGGAACAGGGGTTGGAACAATAGCTTTCACTACCAGCTATTTGACCCGTATACTGGTACAATCACGCCGCTGGTCGAGACGAATAACCCCTGGCACGATCACTCGACCATGGTCTTCCTACCGGACGGCTCGGTGATCAACATTGGGGGGAACAGGACCGACAAGGTCTTTTTTACCGACCCACTTGGTGTGACTTGTCAAGCAGGACAGCAGTGCTCAAATCAACAGACCCGTGATGCCGGTGCGCCTGTGGCGCAGCTCTTCAAGCCCTCGTACTTCTTCAAGGGGGATCGGCCCAACATCAAGCATGCACCGGGTGAGATCTCCTACAAGGAGCGCTTCGAGATCCGAGTGTCCAAGAAGTCCGGCAAGATCAAATCGGTGGCCATGATCCAGCAGCATCCGGTTACACACAATCACCAGTGGAACCGGCGTGTAGAGTTATGGTTCAAGCAGAAGCACGATGGAGAAGTGGAAATCCAGGCGCCGCGCTTCCCAGGAGTTGCGCCCCCGGGGAACTACCTGCTCTTCGTCGTGGACGAAAATGGAATCCCCAGCACGGGGGAGCTGATACATTTGAATGTTGATTGGAAAGATTATCATGGCCATGATGACGATGATTGATCATGACGATCACCACAGATACGACGATGACCACCTCGGTCACTAGAGGAGGAGCATGCCTTAATCCCCGTTTTTGTATGCGGTAAGAGGCTAACCCTGGTCGTCCGGCTTCGGTTGCGCTCCTTCGCACTGGCCCCATCACCCCCAACTGAGGGGAAATAGGGACATCCATGATAAGTAATGTCAAGTGGAAAACGGAGATTCCCCTCCTCCTCACGGTTTTTGTTTCTCCCGGTGGCTACTTAAATTTACATCTGTCCCATTCGATCTTTTTAATCACTATTTGGCCCACCTTAAAAAAGTGGCCAGACATCCATTTGCTGTCAAAGGGCTTCATGAAGATTCCTATCTTCACTACTCTTTTTGCGCCCTTCACAGAAGATTGAGTTTGGGCAAACCCGCCAGCCTCGAAACAGCGACCATGGTGTATTGCATCCAATAAGATTGCTTGCACAGACCCTAATTAGGCAAGGCCTGGCGGGAAAATCTATATGAGACAAATGTTATTTCGTCTATATCATTCAGGCTGCGTCCACTGTTATCATCGGCTCAAAGGCCGTTCCCCTTCTTTCTACTGATAGCATATAGAACACAAGCCTGCGTGCGACTGCAAGTGTTGCCCGGTTGCGGTTGCCTCTCATAAGTTCTTTTGCGTGAATCTCTGCCAGTTGTTTATTCCAGCGTGGAGCGAGTTTTGCCGCTTCTATAAGAACAGTCTGGAGGTGTTTGTTCCTTTTCTTGGAAATAGGTCCTCGCTGCTCTTTCCCTGCGGATTCTTTCTGCGCACTGCATAGTCCGCAGTAGCTGACAGCCTGCCTTGCAGAGCTGAATCTGCCCGCATCTCCTATCTCAAGCACCCAGGTCAAAGCGGTTACTTCTCCTATGCCGGGGATAGTCATTAATCTCTCGACTCGTTCCCTGATAAGGTCGTTATCTCGAAGGGTGTCCAGGAGTTTTTTCTGGATACCCTGAAACATCTCAAGTCCTGAACGGCTTAGTTGAAGGAGGTCGTGGACAGAAGGAGGGACGTCTTCTATCGTTTCAAGCAGGCCGTTGAAGTACTTCTTCCCGTGAAGTCTCTTTTTGCTGTATGTGGCTCCTACCTCCATCAGTAGTCCTGATATCTTGTTTTTCATCCTTACTGCGGTGCGCACAATCATATTCCTGTATCTGAGTATCCTGCGCAGTTCCCGAATTTCTTCGGAGGCCATGTAACATTCTGGCAGGAGATTTACCCTCAACAGATCAGCAATCTTCTCCGAATCAGACCTGTCATTCTTTTTCTTTGCCGCTGTTATGGCCTTTAGCATCTCAGGATGTGCAACCTTGAGTTCCATGGCATAGGGTTTTAAAAAGTCATATACCCAGCCGGTAAACATAGTTGCTTCCATAGCCCCTTTCCATGGGCATGGAATTTCCGATACCCACTGACTAAGTGCCTTGCGTTCAGCAACAATCTCTCCCTGTTTTACCATTGTTCCATCTTCTAATTTGATGCAGTAAGAAATTGTTTTCTTGTGAATGTCCAGCCCGATGTAGTAAACTCTCTTCATGGAAGCCTCCTTGTGTGGATTAAATTCTGGGCGAGATCATCTCAGCCCAGCTGCTTTGATAAAAGCATTTTTACCACCGGAGGCT
>DATECO010000311.1:0-6757 GCA_035286865.1 Nitrospiria bacterium
AGATTACCCCATGGGATGTGATGGTAGAGGAGCGTTACACAGATTTTTTCGGAGAAAATAAGACCCGCGAAGTAATCTTGGAACTGCGTCCAGGAGGAGAGAAAATAGAATGAGAAGAAAAATATTTTGGGGGACTCACCCCTCTAGAAAAAGCCGGATTCAGATTGGGTCTCTGATTTTATATCTGGTTTTCCTCATGGTCGTAGGGGTTGCCTGTACCACGATTCAGAGAGCCTCTCAGCCTGAAGAAACTCTGGTCCGGGAGATTAAAAATATTGATGTCAAGGACTTACCTGAAATGACCGAGGTCAGGGTGGAAAGCGACCAGCCCTTTATTTACACCTCCTATCAATTGTCCGACCCACTCCGTTTGGTCATAGATTTGAGCGAGGCGACGCTCGGCATATATACAGAGGAGATTCAGGTCAATAGTGGAGGGGTGTTGTCGATCCGGCCTTCTGAAGAGGAGGTCCCTAATCGCGTGGCCCGCCTGGAGATCGGCTTGAGCCAACTCACAGATTTTCGTGTTGAGCCAGAGGACACAAGCCTGGTGATCCGTGTGAATAAGCCTACGCAGGAGATGGCGACTGAGGAAATCCCTGTACCACCGCCAGCCCAAATGCCTGCACAGAACTTAATGAATGTCAATGTGGAGCCACAGGAGAAGGGAGTAAAGGTGATCGTCACAGGGGATGGGTTTCTTTCTCCCGAGATATTCACCTTGAAGGGCCACCGGCTTGTCGCAGATTTCCCGGGAACCACCAACCAAGTAAAGCCCAACGTGATGAAGATTGATCACCCTCTGCTGAAGCGCATTCGTCTTGGACAGCACACCGCCCCTAAGAAGGTCCGATTGGTCATGGACTTGACCTCAGATGTGAATTATGAGATTGAAAAGAAAGGCCAGGAGGTCATCTTGAATGTTACCCCCGTTTCGGAAGAGGCGGGTAGTCCTCCGGAAACCGAAGTCTCGAAGGCCAAGGCCCTTCCACCGCCGATTCAGGAGCAAATCGCTGCGCCTCCGGTTCCACCGGCTCCGATCCAAGTGGCACCACCTCCACAGCCATCTAGCCGCATGGAGGCGGAGCTAGGCCCTAAGAAGTTCACCGGACGGCGCATTTCTCTGGATTTTCAGGATGCTGAGGTGTCTAATTTGCTCCGCCTGATTGCAGATGTGAGCGGCCTTAACGTCGTTTTGGGGGATGATGTCAAGGGAAAGGTGACCCTCAAGCTTCAGAATGTCCCCTGGGATCAGGCCCTGGATATCATCCTTAAGAGCAAGGGATTAGGATACGTCAGGGAAGGCAACATCATTCGGGTAGATACCAATACCAATATCGCCAAGCAACAGGATGAGGAGGCAAAGGCGAAGGAGTCACTCATCAAGGCGGAAGATCTCTCCACCCGGATTGTCGGGGTGAACTACTCAAAGGCTCAATCCCTCTCAACTTCCTTAAAGAAAAACCTCAGCCCACGGGGGGATATCACGGTCGATGAGGGCACGAATACTCTCATTGTCAAGGATATTCCCAAGAATCTGGATGAGGTCAGTCGGCTGGTGAAGCTATTGGACCGGCAGACACCCCAGGTCCTCATCGAGGCTCGAATAGTGGTGACTAGCACGAATTTTGCCCGAGATCTGGGAGTTCAGTGGGGGGCAGCCGCCGCTACTTTGACGGGGAATAACCGGTTTGGCTTTTTTGCGGGTCCCACGGGTGACTTTGGAGCGGGAATACCGGTACCGGGTGCCCCGACTACCGGTAACGTCACTCCGCCAGCAATTACGCCTCCATCGGCTTTTGCCGTAAATCTCCCGGCAGCAGGTTTAGCAGGTCCCCTGGGGAATTTGGGTTTTACCTTTGGGAAATTTATCGGCAGACCCGTGACTTTGGATCTCAGGCTGTCTGCGGGAGAGACGACCGGGGAAACCAAGATTCTTTCAAGTCCCAAGATTGTAACCCTGGATAACAAGGAAGCAGTGATCCAGCAGGGCGAATCTATTCCCTTTGAAACGGTGTCTCAATCGGGTACACAGACCCAATTCATCGATGCCACCCTGAATCTGACTGTGACCCCACATATCACGCCGGATGGCAGCGTCATCATGAAGATTAAGGCGACTAAGAACGCCATTGGAAATTTTCGGTCTGCTAGGACAGGAGCCCCCAGCATAGATAAGCGCGAGGCCACCACCGAAGTACTGGTCAGAGATGGTGAGACCACAGTGATCGGTGGGATCCTGGATACGGAGAACACGAATAGTGTGGCAGGGGTTCCCTGGCTGCAAAAGATCCCTATCCTGGGTTGGTTATTTAAGCGGGACTCAAAATTACAAAAACATAATGAGCTGCTGATTTTCATTACACCTACAATCGTTAAGGGTTAGCCCTCGGCGTTTTTAAGTCAGGCGGTCTTCCCAAAAATAGCCTGAATTTACACCATGACATTGCGATACCTTACGGGAGGGGAATCTCACGGCCGATTGCTTCTCGGCATTGTGGAAGGAATCCCTTCTGGTCTACCACTGACCGCAGAGGCCATCAATACTGATCTCGCTCGCCGCCAGAGGGGATATGGCCGGGGTGGCCGGATGCGTATAGAGAAGGATCAGGCCGAAATAGTGGCCGGGGTGCGTCATGGCAAGACCCTGGGAGGACCCATCGGGCTGATCATCCAGAATAAAGATTGGGAAAATTGGCAACAGGTCATGTCGGTAAGTCCTGAGCCGGAGATATCCGGAAAGCGCGTTGTCACCAAGCCAAGGCCCGGCCACGCCGATCTGGTGGGGGCGATCAAGTATGGACATCAGGATATTCGAAATGTTCTGGAGAAGGCAAGTGCCCGCGAAACCGCCATTCGTGTGGCAGTCGGGGCAGTCGCCAAACAACTCCTTGGGGAATTCGGCATAAAGGTCATCAGCCACGTGGTTGAGATTGGTGGAGTCCGGGCCTCCGGCCAATCCATAGATCCTGATACAATCGTTAGACAGGCCGAGGCTTCGGAGGTGAGGTGTGCCGATCCACAGGCTACTGGGCAGATGGTGGCCAGGATCAAGGAGGCCAAACTGAAAGGGGACACACTCGGAGGTGTGTTTGAGGTTGTGGTGACCCAACCCCCTATTGGTCTGGGGAGTTACAGCCAGTGGGATCGAAGGCTCAATGCTAGATTGGCAATGGCCTTAATGAGTATCCAGGCCATCAAGGGGGTAGAAATCGGGTTAGGTTTTGAGGTGGCCAGACGTTTTGGTTCCGAGGTCCATGATGAGATTTTTTATACTCGAACAAGGTTAAAAGGTCAAAAAAAGGAAGGTATTACCGGATTTTACAGAAAGACAAATAACGCAGGGGGAATCGAAGGGGGGGTGACCAATGGCCAGGACATTGTGCTGCGGGCGGCCATGAAACCCATCGCGACCCTCTACTCCCCTTTGAAGAGCGTTGACATTCTGACCAAAGAGGCCTTCGAGGCCACAGTGGAACGTTCTGATGTGTGTTCGGTCCCGGCAGCCGGTGTGGTGGGTGAGGCCGTCGTCGCCTTCGAAATTGCTGCAGAGATGATCCACAAGTTTGGAGGAGATAGCCTGACAGAGATGAAGCGAAATTATGAGGCCTATCTGGAGACTGTGAAAAATTTCTGATGTTAAAGAACGTTGTGCTGATTGGTTTCATGGGGACCGGGAAGACTGTGATCGGGAAAAGATTGGCCAGGGAGTTGGGTTATGAATTTGTGGACACGGATTCGCTGATCGAGAAACATGAGGGCCAGTCCGTGCCAGAGATCTTCCGTAATCTTGGGGAGGCCCATTTCCGGAAGGTCGAAAAGAGGGTAATCCACCAAGTCTCAGATCGTGACGGTATCGTCGTGGCCACAGGGGGTGGGGCGGTCCTGGATCCGGATAACGTGGCGGCCCTACGCAAACGGGGTTTGATGATAGGCCTGGCCGCGCAACCCCAAGCCATTCTCTCTAGGCTAGAGGGTCAGCGGGATCGACCCTTGCTTAACACCCAAGATCGCGAGGGGGAGGTTCGACGGCTGTTAAAGCATCGCCGCCCCTTTTATGCTCAGGCCGATTATAGGCTTGATACGGACCGGATGAGTGTAGGACAGGCCACCCGTAAAATCCAGCATTGGCTCACCACCCGATTGTCGCATCGGGTCATCGTGAAACTGCCTCAAAATCCTTACGAGATTGAAATCGGATGGGGAATTCTGGAGGCCATCGGTCAGCGGCTTACACGCCTCGGACTGGGTCAAAAGGTGGCCGTGATCACCAACCCGCTGGTCAGGAGAATTTACGGGGCCACTGTCCTGAGAAGTCTCAAAAAGGGGGGTTTTGATACTTTTCTGATTGAGATTCCAGACGGTGAACGGTTCAAGACGGCTCGCTGGATCAGTCACATCTATGATGCACTCATTCAGCATAAGTTTGAACGGGGATCCTGTTTAATGGCCTTGGGAGGGGGTGTCATCGGGGACCTGACCGGGTTTGCGGCAGCCACTTACCTTCGAGGGATTTCCTATATTCAGGTGCCCACGACCCTGGTCGCACAGGTTGACTCGAGCATCGGCGGAAAAGCCGGTTTCAACCATCCCCAGGCAAAAAATCTGATTGGGGCATTTTACCAGCCGCGTTTTGTCTTCACCGATGTCAAGGTTTTGGAAACCCTGGACAGGCGAAACTTCATCAGTGGTCTGGCCGAGGTGATTAAGTATGGGATGATTGCCGATGCTGAATTGTTCTATTTTTTAGAGAAATACCTTCCAAAGATTATTGACCTTAATCGATACTATCTTCTACCTGCCATTAGGCGATCCTGCGAAATCAAGGCCCAAGTAGTGCAGGAAGACGAGAGGGAAGGGGGCAGAAGAAAGATCCTCAATTACGGACATACCCTAGGACATGCCCTGGAGGCCGCGACAGCCTATAAGAGATACCTTCACGGAGAGGCTATTTCGATCGGGATGGTTTTTGCGGCCAGGCTGGCCCATGATCTGGGCCTCTGCACTCAGAAAACAGTTCATCAGCAGGAGACCTTACTGGCCAGGGCAGGCCTTCCGGTGGGGTTGCCGAAGCACAAACCTGCGGACATTCTTAAAGCGATGACATATGACAAGAAGGTCAAGGAAGGCGAAATCCACTTCGTCTTGGCAGATCGGATCGGCCATGTGCAGGTCAGAAGTGTCAAGCAGGCTCAGATACGCGATTTGCTTTAAACGGCATCTTCCTATTGTAGGCTATGTGGAGAAAGAATCGGCAAAAGTTTTCAAGTTTACTTGGCGGCTACTTTGGCCTGTTTCTTGCCCGTTTGTGCCTGTAGTTTTTGGGCCTTTCGCTGGGTCTGGAGGGTTGTTTTTTGGCGTCTTCTTCTTCGTTTAAGTTCGCGTTGTCGTTCTCTGCCACGGGTCATGCTTGTCACCTCTGCACTTATAGATAATTTTTTAATTATGGATATTGTAGCGTAATCACCATAAAAGTCAACCCTTTGATTCTCCGGCCTAAAGGCCGGAGCTTGGACTTCGGCTGAGCTCAGTCGAAGCCCTCAGGGTTGACACTGAGCGGCGCTACCTTCCCCACCCTGAAGGGTGGGGCTTGGGCGCTGTCGAAGGTGTCAAGACCGATGAAGATCTTTCGAATTGCCCTTGCGCAGATAAACAGCACCGTGGGTGACCTGAGCGGTAACCTCCGAAAGATTTGCTCCACGATTAAAGAGGCCAGGAAGCTGGGAGCCGATCTTGTCGCTTTTCCGGAAATGGCAATCCCCGGTTATCCCCCTGAGGACCTGCTCCTCCGGCCACAGTTTATTAGTGATAATCTTAAGGCCCTTGAAGAAGTCCGGAGTCATGTACGGGGGATCACGGTCGTGGTCGGTTTTGTGGACCGGCAGGACGATATCTACAATGCGGCGGCGATCCTGTATGAGAGGGCTCTCGCGGGGATCTATCATAAGATCTATCTGCCTAATTATGGAGTTTTTGATGAGGATCGGTATTTTCAGCGGGGGTACCGAAACCTGGTTTTTGAGGTGGGGGGGGTCAAGGTCGGAATCAACATCTGCGAGGATATCTGGTATCCTGAAGGCCCGACAGTAGCCCAGGCCCTTGGGGGAGGAGCAGAAGTGATTATCAACATCAGCTCCTCACCCTACCATGCTGGAAAAGGTCAATACCGTGAAAAGATGCTTGCGACACGGGCCAAGGATAATGAGGTGATCCTGGCATACCTCAATATGGTGGGCGGACAGGATGAACTGGTATTTGACGGGCACAGCCTCATCTTCGATCAGCAGGGAGAACTTTTGGTGCGGGGGGGACAGTTTCGGGAAGAACTGATCACTGTGGATCTGAACATTGATGCGGTCCTCCGCGCAAGGTTGCATGATCCGCGACGACGCAAGGAAAAACTCCAGTTCCAGGAGAAAAGATTGGCCTCGGGCAGTGGGGATCCAGGGAGATCCTTTCAAGACACGATAGAGGTCATTAGGATATCTGGGACACCACCCCTCTCAGTGAGGTCTGGCCGGACAGGAAGGAAGGGACGTCCAGTTCTCTCTCGGAGTTTGCGGCCTCCGCTCCCTCCATTAGAAGAGATCTATCAGGCCCTCACACTGGGGGTGAGAGATTATGTGAGGAAAAACGGCTTCTCCCGAGCGGTGGTTGGACTCTCCGGAGGAATCGATTCTGCTCTAACGATCAGCCTTGCCGTGGATGCGCTTGGCAAGGAGAATCTGGTTGGGGTCTTCATGCCTTCGCACTACAC
>DATECO010000312.1:0-3135 GCA_035286865.1 Nitrospiria bacterium
GAAGTTTCGGGCCAGACGGGTCGGGGCGGAGACGACCCTGAGCCAGATTATCAAGATGGTCGAAGAGGCCCAGGCATCCACCGCACCTATCCAGAGGATTGCCGATCAGGTGACAGGTTATTTCGTGCCCGCCGTTGTCATCACGGCATTCCTTGCCTTTTTCGGCTGGTGGCTTACCGGCAATTTCCCTCAGGGGTTGCTGGCCTTTATCGCCGTCCTGATTATCTCCTGTCCATGCGCTCTCGGCATAGCCACTCCGGCCGCATTGATGGTCGGTGTCGGTAAAGGCGCCGAGGCCGGCATATTGATCAGGGGCGGGGAATACTTAGAGCGGGCACAGAAACTCACTACCGTGGTTCTTGATAAGACAGGGACATTGACCAAAGGGGAACCTTCGGTGACGGATATAATAGTAGTAGCAGGTAGCAGTGAGCAGGCAGCAGGTGAGAAGTTAGAGGCAAGAAGTAAGAAGTTAGAAGTCAGTGAGGAGGAGATTCTGCTGTATGCCGCTATCGCTGAGAAGGGTTCAGAGCATCCCCTCGGAGAGGCTATTTTAAAGGCAGCAAAGATGCGGGGGCTGGAGGTCCCTGATCCTGAATCCTTCGAGGCGGTACCAGGCCACGGGGTAAAGGTCGGCTATCGGGGCGAGACAATCCTTTTAGGAAACAGAAGGCTTATGGAGAAAAACGGAATTCCTGTGGGAGGTATTGAAGATAAATTAAAAAATCTTGAGGAAGAGGGAAAGACCGCTATGCTTCTCGCAATGGCCAAATCCCCCCTTTTTCCCCCCTTTGAAAAAGGGGGGATGGGGGGGATTTTAGGGATCATCGCGGTAGCGGATACCCTTAAAGAGAGCTCTGGCGATGCTATTAAGGCCCTTAAGAAAGAGGGGGTTGAGGTCATCATGCTCACCGGCGACAATGAAAGGACAGCAAAGGCGATAGCCCGGCAGATAGGCATAGAAAACGTCATCGCCAATGTCCTTCCCGGTGAAAAGGCGGGTGTCATAAAGGGGCTTCAGGGCGCTGGAAAGATTGTAGCCATGGTTGGCGATGGGATCAATGACGCCCCGGCCCTTGCCCAGGCGGATATCGGGATCGCCATCGGGAGCGGCTCGGACGTGGCCAAGGAGACGGGCGGTATCATCCTGATAAAGGACGATGTAAGGGATGTTGTAGCCGGGATAAGGTTATCAAAGGCTACCATGAGGAAGATCAAGCAGAACCTCTTCTGGGCATTTATATACAACACGATTGGCATCCCGATCGCAGCCCTGGGTTTTTTAAACCCTATCATAGCCGCTGCTGCCATGGCTTTAAGCTCGCTTTCGGTTGTTGCCAATTCGGCCACTCTAAAGACCCTCAGGATAGAGATAGACTAAGAGGTAAGTCTATGGTTTATCTGGTCATCGAACCAGTCCCCCCTACCCGCGGCATGTTACTGGACTGGCTTGCCCCCATCTACGATTGGTTTTGCCCCAAGGTCGGGATTGGCCGCACATTCCGGCATAAAACCTTACAATACGCTGTCCTGAAACCCGGGGAGCATGTGCTTGATGTTGGATGCGGCACAGGGGTCTTGACCCGCCTTGCGGCAGAGATTGCGGGACCAACAGGAAGGGTTATCGGAATAGACCCTGGACCAAAGATGATAGCCATCGCGAGAAATAATGCTACACAAGAGAAGAGCAGCGCGGAGTTCAAGCTGGCCGCTATTGAAAATCTTCCGTTCGAGGATAACCATTTTGATGGCGTACTCTCCAGCTTCATGATCCATCACCTGCCACCAGACCTCAAGCTGAAAGGGTTGATCGAGGTCTGCCGCGTACTCAAACCGGGTGGCCGGCTGGTTGCGGTAGATATTGCACGGCCGACCAATCCGTTATGGTGGATTTTAATCTGGCCGCTAAGGTTTTGGACCTTTACCAAAGATCACATGGCTGGCCGGATACCATCTTATTTACAGCAGGCCGGGTTTTATCCGGTTGAGACTGCTGGGCATTGGAAGGGGCTTTTGAGTTTCTGGGTGGCATATAAATCAAAAAAGTGATATAGAGTAGGGGAAGGCCGGATGAACAATCAATCAACCATCGCCTATTTCTCAATGGAGATAGGACTTGAAGACGAGATGCCGACCTACGCGGGCGGCCTTGGCATACTGGCGGGGGATACTGTCCGCTCTGCGGCAGACCTCAAGGTCCCGATGGTGGCGGTCACCCTCCTCTACAGAAAAGGTTATTTCTACCAAAGGCTCGATCCCGAAGGTTGGCAGAAAGAAGAACCTGTGGAATGGGTCGTGGAGGACTCTCTGGAAGAGATGCCCCAACGGACCTCTGTCACTATAGAGGGGCGAACGGTCTGGATCCGGTCATGGAGATATGAAGTCACGGGCATCACGGGCTATAAGGTCCCGGTTTATTTCCTGGATACAGACCTCCCGGAAAACGCTGAGTGGGATAGAACAATCACCCACTTCCTCTATGGAGGAGATAGTCATTACAGGCTTTGCCAGGAGATAGTCCTCGGGGTTGGCGGCGTCAGGATACTGCGCGCTCTCGGATATGACCACATCGAGCGGTTTCATATGAACGAAGGGCATGCCGCACTCCTTACTCTGGAGCTTTTGGACGAAGAGGCGAAAAAGGCCAAAAGAGAGACATTTACACATGATGAGCTCGAAGCGGTAAAGGAAAAGTGCGCATTTACCACCCACACCCCTGTTGCTGCCGGTCACGATCAGTTCTCTCTGGACCTGGTGAATCGTGTCCTGGGACGGCGTGAAGTCTATGACATGAAGGAGGTGTTCTGCTGTGAAGGTGTTTTGAATATGACCTTCCTGGCCCTGAATCTCAGTCACTATATCAACGGGGTTGCCAAAAGGCATGGTGAGGTCTCACGCCACATGTTTGCAGGCTATATTATCGATGCCATCACCAATGGAGTCCATGCGGCTACCTGGGTGTCAAGACCCTTCATGGAACTCTTCGATCACCATATCCCCGGCTGGAGGCAGGACAATTTCAGCCTCCGGTATGCCCTGAGTATTCCAAAAGACAAGGTATGGCAGGCGCACATGCAATCCAAGAAGTTACTGATCCACCATGTAAACCATGAGATGAATGCCGGGATGGATGTG
>DATECO010000313.1:0-2531 GCA_035286865.1 Nitrospiria bacterium
CTAACAATCCGGCTCGCCCCAACCTGTTCTACTATAGGGTACATTGCACTGATTACAGCCACGGGCAAACCCGCTCGATCGAGTTCCTTGCTAATCACAGCACCGCTGCGACTGCAGGTTCCTCACGTGCTTACAAGGAGAACACCCTCTACACCTCCTCCCCGGAGATCAGAGGCAATCTCCTGGCCGATGCGACGCATCACGGATGGTGCGCCTCCGTTGCCCGGCAGCACGTAGTAAGCCGGATAAAGTCTCCCAATAACTCTCTCAGCCTCCAGCGCCCGGAGAGTATCCAGAGGCACACCATAGTGGGGATTCTGATTCATAAAGGAAACGTTGTAACCACCATGAACCGCCTCCCAGCGGCCAGCTTCCATGCACCTTAACTCCGCAACGCTGTACTTCCGCCAATGGGTATTCCGGAAGATCTTAAAACCGTCTGGATTGCCCCAAGGAACCACACCGCTCGTGGTGACAATGGCAATGGTAGCCGAAGAGAGGTCTCGAAGCGCGGCCGCAGGCCTCACCCGATCCCACAGCTCCATAGGCACCTCGGTCATGAAGGGCTCATTCCTCTCCTTCCTGAGAAGCATATCGATGGCCCGTTCTACCCCCGGTTGATCGGCTTTGCCGACCCGGCGGATGCCTCGGGGCAAATATCCCTCCTTGTGCGCAGGTCCCATCTCCACGCCGCTTCCCACGCGACAGATAAAACGAGCTAGGCCCTTGAGCGCCTCGGTCATCCCCGATACCGTCTCCGCCGTGGGGAGAAGAAACACCCTCTGGTTGTGATAGTCCCGATAGATTCCTACCGCCGGATTCTCCGGATGCATAGCCGTCACACACGGTAGGTGTAGAGCCTCAGAGACCGCCTGACATACCTCTACGCAGGCAAAGCCGTAGCGGCCGGAACTAAAGGCAGGACCCGCAACCACCATTTGAGGCTCCCGGGAGCGGACCTCACTAACAACGGCAGCCTTAACCTCATCGCAATGCTCAGGAAAGTAGTCGTCACCACAAAAAACCGTGGCAACTATCTGTGCCTCCCCCGTGAGCTGAGCCTGGAGCCCACGGGCCACCCCAGCCGCCCCCTCTAAGACACCCACGGGCGTATCAGCTTTCTCTTCCCCACCCAACCCAGCAAAGAACTGATTGACAACGTGAACGATGGTTAACATGAGTTCTCCTTCCTCCAGCCATGCTAAGGCTATTCGATGAACGGTTTGAAAACCTGCAGAGCCATCTCCTTATTCTGGTTTTCTAGCGGAGAAAATCTTTGCGTACTCCTTGATCTTCTCCGCGTAACCCTTCTTGTCCAGATCCACCATCTCGACAAATTGGATTTTATCCGCATCCGGCAGCGGGGGATAGATCCCTTTGCGGTTGACGAACTCACCCCCCATCTTCGCCATGATGTTCATGCTCTCATCATCGAGGAAGAAGTCGATAAAGGCTCTGCCCGCATTGGGATGGGGTGCCTTGTTGTTCATGGCGATGTAGTGGCCGTCCCCCAGCATTTTCCCGAGTCTGGCATAGTCCAGAGGTGCCCCTTTTTGGCCGTAGAAAAACGCGTGCCTGACAAACGCAATGGCTATCCAGGCCTCTCCCATGATGACGCGCTCGGTCGCGGGGATAAAGGATTCCACCAGGATTGGTTTCATGGCGGCCAAGTCCCGAATATATCTGTCCGCCTTTTCTTTCCCCATAATTTTGTGCAGGCTGGCGAGCCACTGGGTGGTGGGCGTATGTTGGGTCGGATCGGGCATGGCCAGCTTTCCCTTGTATTCGGGTTTTAGGAGATCCCCGAGAGATTTCGGCACTTCGGCTGGATTGATCACATTCTTGTTGTACACGACACCTATAATGATATTGCGGTACCTCGGTCCCAGGTTGGGGTCGATCGCCTCCTTGTGGAAATCTTTCGCCGAAGGGGAGTCATATTTGGCGAGGATCCCTTCCTTGAACATCATCTGCATCGGGTTATCGTTGGTTAAGACGACATCGAAGAGGGGCCTCCCCGCTCGATACTCACTCAAAGCCCTATCCATGACCTTGGTAGCAGAGCCTCTCCAGTATTTCATCTCTATCCCGGTCTTTTTTTGGAAGGCTTTAGTGATCGCTGCCTCGACATCGGATTCAAGTGACCCATAAGCCACAACTTGCCCCTCTTTCTTCCCAGCCTCTATGAGTTTCGCATCCTGTCCCAATACAGGGGCCGTAATAAGGACCACAAGACCGATCACCAGAACGAATCTAAGATTTCTTGCCATGGGTGGATTCCTCTTTTCCTGCCTTATTGGGCGATCTCGCCCTCTGGATTTATGTCGATCAGCCATATAGGCTCTGACGTAAATAGCGGAGGATCCGGCCTAAGAGAACGGCGTCCGCGTAAACTAACTCCCCTAACCTTTTGGCCCGTACACTTCCGTCTGCTTCCAGCACCATAGAAACGACAGGGCTCTATCATTTCACTTGAAGTACTAATACTTCCGGGGGCAATCCACGCCAATATACATGCGCATCGTGTACCC
>DATECO010000314.1:0-5527 GCA_035286865.1 Nitrospiria bacterium
AGAGAAAGTCAGAATAGCCTGGCACCCTTCCTGGGGAATAGGTCCGGCGGATAGGCGTGGCTATTCATCCTTTGTGATGGATGGCCATTTGACCTCCCCGGATCGCTTTTTGTAGTAGTCCACCAGGATACCTTCTCTCAAACCGTATTCGCTCACGATCACCTCGTGAAGACCCAGAGTTCGCATCGTCAGCAAGAGGATTAGGCTGCCTGGGAGAATCAGATCTTCCCGACCCTTTTCGATTCCAGGAATGGACAAACGTTCTGCAGGAGTTTTGGCAGCAAGCTCCCCATAGATCCGCTCCACGGTCTTAAGGCCAAGTCGGTGGAGATGGATCCGTTGGGGATCATACACCCTGAGCCCCTGATCGATCGCTGCGAGCGTGGTGATGGTCCCGGCTGTGCCGACAAGCTGGGCCGGGCGAAATCCGCCAGGAGGTGTCATGGACAGGGTCCTCTTGACCTCCTCCAGCCGCCCCTGGATAAACCGGGTGAGTGCTCTCATCCCCGCGGTCGCCACCGGAGGGACAGCAAGGTACTGTTCTGTCAGTCGAACAACCCCCAGGTCTGTAGACATCACCCCGTGTAGCTCCTGTCGGTCTCCCCACATAAACTCCGTACTGCCACCCCCGATGTCCATCACCAAGAAACTCTGGGGGGCTTCGTGAAACCCGGCCAGCACCCCCAATAGGGTCCGCCGGGCCTCCTCCTCGGCCGAGATTACCTCAACTTCTATACCGGTCTCCTGCTGGATGGCCTTCACAAATTCAAGACCGTTCGCCGCTTCACGAACGGCACTGGTGGCCACCGCCACGACCACGTCTACCTTAAAGCGTTTCAGGACAGCCCCAAAGGCCTTCAGGGCATTGATGGCCCGCCCCACCGCCTGAGGCTGAAGATGCCCATTTCTCCCGAGCCCTTCACCCAGCCGGATGATTCTCTGTTCCGAATGAAGTTCTTGCAAGCGCCCGGACGAGTTGATCTTGGCGACCAGCAGACGAAAGGTATTGGTACCGATATCAAGCCCTGCTAGAACCACTTATCCTCGCTGAGATCTTATCCTTACAACGATCCGGAGGAGTGAGATGGGTATTGTGAGCGTAGTCGACAGGACTACAGTTCAACGCCGTAATTGGAAATCAAACTGCTCTGAGATTTCACCGAGAAGCACCCTGAGTTTAAGGTCCGTCTCGACAGCTGCCACCTTGCGAAAAAACAAGAAACCACGGATCTGCGCACCAGGAAGAATTGTTTCGACTGGAAGGGCCAGCAGTGCAATATCCGAGCAGAAATCTCTTCCAAAGGGATACGATGGAGCCAGAAAAGGCGTTGTGCGATAGGGAGGGTAGCAGCGGGTAAAATAGGTGTCTGGATAGGGAGAAGGGCGTGAATAGAAGAAGCGCTCTACTTTCTCAGGATCTACAACGCCATACTGGTTTCCCTGCCCATCAATGAGTACAAAATCACTGTACTGAACCGAAAGATTATTGTTTGTTCCATTTTTGATGAGGACCAGAAATGGCGTATAAAAATCGTCGAGATAATAGGGCTCATACCGCCACTCCATCGTCTGAACTGAGATCCTTACGCCGTTCTTTTCCTTGGTCACGATGTTGGACTCAAGATCCACCTCTCCGGTCTGGTCCGGTTTTGGGACAACCTTCAAACCACAGCCGACAGATAAAACAAGAGAGATCAGGAGAAATAATGGTAAAAAGCTCCTTCCCCGCTTTCTGATGATGTTCATTAGGATACACCTTAAGCTAAAGGTTAATATTATGCCTCAGTCCTGTAACTTGCTGGAGGCATTCATCTCTTCCAAAAGCCGCTGCCTTTCGGCCTGCAGTTGTTCTATCTCCCCAAACTGCTCCCGGAAGTCCCTTTCGGTCAGCAGACCCTCGCCTGCAGTAAAATATTGATAGATTTTTTTCCCCACCTCCTGATACTTTTCCTGTAGGGCCTCCTCCAGCTTGTCCATATTCCTCCTCATTCTCGCACGCTCCGTAGCAACCAGGGTCCTCTTGAACAAGGACTGGGCTTCCCCCTGCAGAATCCTAAACCCTTCAACCGCATCCTCTTGGATCTTACGCCATTGAGTCCGCATACCGACCACCAGCGAGCAAATAGGTGTCTGCCTATTTACACTCCGATCAAGAAATCTCCCCTCCACTAAGATTGAAAACCCGAACTTCCTTAATCTTAAAACCACTATACCATAACCTAAAATCGTGGATCAAGAAGGTCGCTTTTAGTGAATATCCCTCAGATCCAGCTTCCCCTTCCATCGCCGATGAAGCACACTCCGAAGCAGACCATGTTCGGGCTGATGCAGCATCGGATCTCGTTCCAGGAGCCCAAAGGCCTCACGACGTGCCAGTTCTAAAACCTTTACATCCCGTACGAGATTAGCCACTTTAAGTTCAGGTAGGCCTGATTGTCTGGTGCCGAAGAACTCTCCAGGCCCTCTGAAGATCAGGTCCTGCTCCGCAATGGCGAAACCATCCTGGGACCTTACCAAGACCTCCAATCGGCGCCGTGCTTCCTCCGTAAGTCCAGTCCCAGCCATCAAGATACAGATCGAACGCTGCTGACCGCGTCCCACACGCCCACGCAACTGGTGAAGCTGCGCAAGGCCGAACCTCTCGGCATACTCAACGAGAATAACCGTGGCATTCGGAATATCAATGCCCACCTCAATCACACTGGTGGCCACCAGCAGGTCAATTTGGTGATCCTTGAACTGAGACATCACCTTCTCTTTCTCTTCCGTCCTCATCTTTCCGTGTAGGAGTCCCACCCGCCAGCTACAGAAGATATTCTCCTTGAGGTTTTTCGACATCTGTATCGCTGCCTTGAGGTCCGTTTTTTCTGACTCTTCCACCAGGGGATAGACCACATAGGCCTGATGGCCTGCTGAAAGCTCTCTGGACAAAATCTCATAGGCACCTGCCCTCTTCGATGAGTCAAGCAGGATCGTTTCTATTGGACTTCGCCCGGGGGGGAGCTCATCAATGATCGAGACATCCATATCCCCATAGACACTAAGGGCAAGGGTTCTGGGGATAGGGGTCGCTGTCATAATGAGGACATCCGGGTGATACCCCTTCTTCACCAGATCCCTGCGCTGTAGGACGCCGAACTTGTGTTGTTCATCAATGATCACCATGCCCAACCGTTTGAACCTCACTCCTTCTTGGATGAGGGCATGGGTCCCTACCGCAAGGTGCACCTCCCCTATCTCGATCTGTCGGCCTACAGCCACACGCTCCTTTTTACCCAGACCACGGGTGAGTAGGGCAACATTCAGCCCAAGCTCTGAAAATAAACGCATCACTGTCAGGTAGTGCTGTTCGGCCAATATCTCGGTTGGGGCCATGAAGACCCCCTGATAGCCATTCTCGATGGCGATCAGCAAGGCCATGAGGGCGACGAGGGTCTTCCCACACCCCACATCCCCCTGAACCAATCGATTCATGGGCCGTGGCCGGCCCATATCCTCTCTAATCTCCTCGATGACCCGCCTCTGGGCACCAGTCAACCCAAAGGGCAGTTGCCTCAAAAATCGATCCACACCCTTCCCATGTGTAGCAAAGGCGATACCTTCTTTTTCCTCCTCCACCTCTCGGCGTTTGTATGCGAGCCCTAGCTGAAGCAAAAAGAAGTCGTCAAAGACCAACCGGTGGTGAAATTCTGTAACACCCCGATTCAAAACCTCAAGCTGCTCTGTTCGATCCGGGAAATGCACTTGTTGGAGTGCCGGTCCGAGTCTTGGCAATCGGTGGCGATCGAGGATCTCCTGAGGCAACACTTCCGGGATATATTCAGACCAGGTGTCCAAAAGAGATTTTATGAGCGATCGGATGACACGCGAGGTGAGTCCATTGGTTTCGTGATAGATGGGAACGATTCGCCCAGTGTGGAGGAGTTCGTCGCCAGAAGAGAAGCGATTTTGCAGAGGCTCTTGTCCCAGAATCTCATACTGGGGGTTCTCCATCTCGGCCCGGCCATGATAAGGGTTGGCCCTGACGCTGCCACTAAGCATCAACCGTTGTCCCTTTTTTAGGACTTTTTCCAGGTAGGACTGATTGAACCACTTGACCAGAAGCCACCCGGTCTCATCCCTGGCCATCAATTCAAAAATCTGGAATCTCTTTCTCGGGGTGAAGTGAACTCGGGTTGAATGGACCTGCACACTGAGGGTCAGATCCTCTCCTGCGGTGACCTCTGATATCTTTTTAAGATTCCCGCGATCTTCATATCTCCAGGGCACGAAGTACAATAGGTCTTCGAAGGTATTCACTCCCAGCTTTCTCAAACAGTACGCGCGCTTGGGACCTACCCCCTTGACGTACTGTACATCACTCTCCCAGGGTATCGGGTCTTCCACTTGTTTGTTCGCCGGTCCTCTCTGAAGATCAATAGACCTTGCCTCATGATCTACCATTGGCGAAAGACCCTCGCCGTTATTATAAGGACAGAATACCCGTTCCAGTGGCTAGACATTTGCTATTGATCAATAAGCAAATTTTTGTTAGTATTAAAAGCTTTTTAACGCAAACCAGAAGGAGACCATTCCATGGCCAGGGTCTGTGAAATATGTGGCAAAGGGCGGAAAACCGGTCATCACGTCAGTCATGCCAACAACAAGACCAAGAGGGTTTTTTACCCGAACCTGAAGGTGGTCCGGACAGTGTCCAATGGGGCCACACGGAGGGTCTTGGCATGCACCCGTTGTATACGATCTGAGCGCGTGATAAAGGTGATTTGATTCCTCGCCTAGTCGGGATATCAAATAAGTTAAAAGAAATAGGCTAGTCCCACCGTGAGGGTATAGTCTGGGCTTCCTTCCGTAAGACCCGCACTAAAAGCCCCATCGATTTCGAGGTTGGGGACCAATTCATAGACCGCCCCATATAGAAAGGCCAAAGGGTTTGGACCAGGAAGATTGTTGTTGCTCTCTCCCATGAGCTCGGTGACCAGGCTAAGACCCCGCAAAGGGGTATCATATTCAAACGCAAGGTCGTACAAAAAAACATCATCGAGGGGTTTACTTGGGGGATTCCCCACAAAAGTGTATCCTAGGTTGAGGTGGACAGTGACTGGCGCAAAGGATTTGCTGGCTATTCCCACCAACCCTACATCAACTTCACCTGTACAGGTGGAGTCCAGATCCCTGATCGGCATTTTGTCCTCATCACAGGTCGGGAACTTTATCACCAGTTGACCCGATAAGGAAAGGGGATTGGCCTCCCGCCCCTTCAAAAACCTGACCTTTGACTTGAGCCTCAAGTCACCAAGCCCCGCCTGGCTGTCGCCACCCTGCTTTGCAAAGACGGTCGGGACTTCCACCTCAAAATCCATGTTATTGATCAATCCGTGGGTCATCTCGATCAGAACAGTCTGACGATTCTCGGAATCCGAAAACCTGGCGTATTCATATCCCATCTCCAACCTTGAGGTCCCCCTTTCGATCGGTTCGGATTTTTCGGTGGCAAGAAAGGGCCTTGAGGCATAGACTGAAGAGGGCC
>DATECO010000315.1:0-9620 GCA_035286865.1 Nitrospiria bacterium
AATCTTAAAAAGCCGATTGTCTATTTCCCGAGCATTACCACTTTTATGGTGACCTTCCCCCAGCGCAGGGACCTGATCGAACAATACGAGGATCACTGGACTGATCCGGAGAACCTGGTGACAAATGGACCCTTCCGGTTAACGGAATGGAGGCATGAGTACAAGGTGATCTTGGAAGTCAATCCAGATTATTTTGGTGGCAGGTCGCAATTGGATCGTATCCAGATGTTTATTGTCAATGAGCCCACCACGGCGCTCACCCTTTATGAAACCGGCGATCTCGATATGGTCCGTCTCCCCCCCGAGGCCATTTCTTTTTACGAACAAAGCCCCGAATTCCAACGGATACCCCTGCTGCGGGTTTATTATTATGGATTCAATGTGGAGAAGGCCCCCTTCAATGACGTGAGAGTCAGGCGGGCCTTCTCGATGTCGATCGATCGAGAGGAATTGCCTCGGGTCCTAAAGGGGGGGGAAATTGCAACCACATCCTGGATTCCCCCCAAGATGTTTGCCTATAATCCCGAGATTGGGCTGAAATTTGATCCTGAAGAGGCCAGGCGGTTGCTGGCCGAGGCGGGCTACCCTGGGGGGGAGGGACTCCCTCCCATAACAGTGGTGTATGATACCGGTCAAATCAATAACCTGATCGCGCAAAATCTGCAGGCCCAGTGGCAGAGAAATCTCCATATCAGAGTGGACCTTGATAACCAGGAGTGGAAGGTATTCCTAAAACGACTGAAAACAGATACCCCACAGATCTTCCGACTGGGATGGGGGGCAGACTATCCCGATCCTGACAATTTTATGGCCCTCTTCACCACCCAGAGCGGAAATAACAATACCCACTGGGGCAATCCACGGTATGATGACCTTATTGCAAAGGCGGCAAGCGAACTCAACCCAATACAGAGGAGAAGCCTGTATGATGAGGCTCAACGGATCCTGACCGAAAAGGATGTAGCCATCATGCCACTCTTTGCCGCGGTCCAGAATACCTTGATCAAGCCCTACGTCAAAGGCCTAGAGCTCAATGCTATGGAGTTATTGTATCTGAAGAACATTCAGTTAGTCCATTGACAAGTGGCGGAGGCCATAAGTTGATCCGATTTGTCCTGAAGCGATTCTTGTGGGGGATTCCGGTACTCTTGGTAGTGGCGACTCTCACCTTCATTCTCATGCAGGTCGTCCCGGGGGGGCCATTTGATAAAGAAAAACCCCTGCCCCCTGAGATTAAGGCCAATGTGGAGGCCAAATACCATCTCGATAAACCGATATGGCAACAATACCTTCTCTATCTGAAGGCCTTACTTCGAGGGGATCTCGGCCCTTCGTATAAATACCTCGGAAGGGATGTGGCTGATATTATCCGGGATACCCTTCCGGTTTCCCTTCAATTGGGGCTGCTGGCCCTTCTGGTGGCGATTGCCAGCGGCCTCGTCCTGGGCATCCTGGCCGTGGTAAGACCCTACTCCTGGATAGACCGCACAGGGATGATTCTGGCCACTGCGGGCATTTCGATCCCCAACTTTGTGATGGGGGCACTGCTCGTCTTATTTCTGGCCCACATGTATAAATTCTTTCCCCCGGCTCTATGGGAAGGATGGCGACATACTATTCTGCCAGCCCTCACGCTCGGACTTGGTCCTGCAGCCTTTATTGCCAGGCTGATGCGCGCAAGTCTCCTGGAGACCCTCCATCAGGATTTTGTCAGGACGGCCAGATCCAAAGGCCTGGGGGAGGGGGCTATCCTTCTGAAACATGTGCTCAAAAATTCTGTTATGCCCGTTGTCACTTTTTTAGGGCCGCTGGCAGCGACGTTGGTGACCGGCTCGTTTATTGTAGAGTACATTTTTTCGATCCCGGGAATGGGGAAATTTTTTATTACGGCTGTGACGAATCGAGACTACCCTCTGATCATGGGGGTCACCCTCGTTTACTCCGCCCTCATTCTGGCCGCTAATCTGATCGTAGATATCGCCTATGCCTACTTGGACCCACGGGTCAGGGTGGAGTAAAGCATGACAACTGTACTAGTACGGAGAGTTCTTTGCTGATGAAATTGGAGATTATATGGGAGCGGGTGTGGGGAGGTTTTAAGCCAGATCTTCTCATGCTGGGAAGCGGGTTGGCGATCCTGGGGGTCTGCGGGATGGCCATTTTGGCCCCATGGCTTGCACCCTATTCGTTTGAGGCCCAGGACAACTCGGTCATTCTCCAGGTCCCGAGCAGCGAACATTGGATGGGCACAGATCGGTTGGGAAGGGATCTTTACTCCAGGCTGCTCTATGGAGCCAGGATCTCGGTCGCCATCGGGATGCTCACCGCGCTGGCAGCACTGGTGCTGGGGACGTTGTACGGGGCCATTTCAGGTTATATCGGGGGGAGGGTGGATAACTGGATGATGCGGTGTGTGGATATTGTCTATGCGTTGCCAGACCTCCTCTTGATTATTTTGATCATGGTGATCTTGGGGAGAGGGTTTTTGGGAATCTTCCTGGCGCTGACTCTGGTGAGCTGGGTGACTGTCGCACGGATTATACGGGGGGAAGTGCTCAAATACCGTGAGCAGAGTTACGTAGAGGCCGCCAGGGCTTTGGGAGCAGGCCATCAAAGGATTCTGTTCAGGCATATTCTCCCCAATACACTGGGCCCCCTGATTGTCATCCTCACATTTCGTATCCCAGCAGCGATCTTGGCCGAATCCACTTTAAGTTTTGTGGGGCTGGGGATCACCCCCCCTCTCGCCAGTTGGGGCACCCTGGCCAATGAGGGTTGGGCGGCCATGAAGTTCTACCCACACCTCATTGTATTCCCAAGCTTGTTCATCTTCTCGACCATTCTGGCCTTTAACTTCCTGGGAGATGGGCTCCGCGATGCCCTGGACCCCAGAAATCGTCGGACTGCCGGATAGGTCATTTCAAAGTCCAGACAGAAATCTAGCAATACATGGCGTGGCTAAAATGCGGGGATTATGTACATTTGTCTTTGAAACGTGTAGAATTAAGCACATTCAATTGCTTGCCACTTGACCTGGGGTTGAAGAATGTGCTAGAAATGAAAAACTGTAGGAAGTGGAAATAATTAGTCTATCTTAATTTCTTTATAAGGAATTCCTTCCTTTATAGGCTGAGGGTTATTAAAGGGAAAGCAGGATCGGGATAATGTGGCGGAAGAACATTGAAGAAGGGCTTACATTCGATGATGTCGTCTTGATCCCTTCGAAGTCCTCTGTCCTCCCTAAGGATGCTGATACGAGAACCCGTCTGACTCGGAGAATAACGCTCAATATCCCGATCGTCAGTGCAGCGATGGATACGGTCACCGACTCCAGACTGGCCATTGCCCTTGCCCAGGAAGGGGGCATCGGTATTATCCACCGGGCCCTCCCCGTTGAGCAGCAAGCGGTGGAAGTGGACAAGGTCAAAAAGTCTGAGAGTGGGGTGATTATCGATCCCATCACGATCTCTCCGGATCAGAGGATCCATGAGGCTTTGGAGCTCATGTCGAGGCACAAAATCTCCGGTATTCCCGTGACCAAGAATGGCAAGCTTGTGGGAATCCTCACGATCCGTGACCTTCGGTTCGAGACCAGGCTGGGGTTGAAGGTTTCGGAGGTGATGACTAAGGAGGGTCTGATTACGGCTCCGGTGGGGACCACACTGGAGAAAGCTAGGGAAATCCTTCAGAAGCACCGCATCGAGAAATTGCCTGTGGTCAATGAAAAGTTTGAGCTTAAAGGATTAATCACCATTAAGGATATTCAAAACAAGATCAAATATCCCAATGCCTGCAAGGACCCCCGTGGAAGGCTGAGGGTCGGTGCAGCGGTTGGAGTTGGTGATGATTGGGAGAAGAGGGCGGACGCCTTAATGGAGATGGGGGCAGACCTGATCGTGGTTGATACTGCGCATGGGCATTCTATCTCGGTGCTCCAAGTGGTCAAGGCACTTAAGACACGATACCCGGACGTGGATATCGTTGGAGGGAATATCGCCACGGCGGAGGCGGCGGCTGATCTCATCAAGGCCGGGGCGGATGCCCTTAAGGTCGGGATCGGTCCGGGTTCAATCTGCACCACCCGGATCGTGACCGGTGTTGGCATTCCGCAGCTCACTGCCATCGCGAACTGTTCCGAGGTAGCTGACAAGGCCAAGGTCCCCATCATTTCGGATGGTGGAATCAGGTTTTCTGGAGATATTACCAAGGCCCTTGCCGCAGGGGCCAGTTGTGTCATGCTCGGTAACCTCCTTGCCGGCACTGAGGAGAGCCCTGGGGAGATGGTCCTATACCAGGGGAGAAGTTACAAGGTCTATCGGGGAATGGGTTCCCTCGGAACGATGGTGAAAGGAAGTAGCGATCGTTATTTTCAGGGCCGGGAGACCGAAGCCAAACTAGTCCCTGAGGGGATCGAGGGCCGCGTCCCCCATAAAGGGAGACTGGGGGATGTAGTGTATCAATTGGTGGGCGGCCTGCGGGCGGGTATGGGTTACTGCGGATGCCAGACCATTGAGGAACTCGGGAAGAATGCCCGGTTTATGAGATTGAGCCATGCCGGGATGAGCGAAAGCCACGTCCATGGTGTGATCATCACCAAGGAGGCCCCGAATTATTGGAGGGAATGGGACGTATAATGTTTAAATGGATATTCATACACAAAAGATTCTGATTCTGGACTTTGGCTCCCAATACACGCAGTTAATCGCCAGGCGTATTCGAGAGAGCAAAGTCTATTCCGAGATTCTGCCGTATCAAACCCCCCTTTCAAAAATTAAACAGAACCGACCTTGTGGAATTATCCTGTCGGGTGGTCCTTCTAGTGTCTATGATCGGAAGGCTCCTGCCACAGATACGCGGCTGTTTGAGTTAGGTGTCCCGATCCTGGGGATCTGCTATGGCATGCAGCTCATAACACACCAACTCGGTGGGAGTGTCGCCAGGGCACAGCGAAGGGAGTACGGAAAGGCTGATCTGATCATCGATGATGGCCAGTCTGATCTCTTCAAGGGTGTTACAGATTCCCAGCCCACCACCACGGTGTGGATGAGCCATGGTGACCGGATCGAAAAGATGCCTGCCGGATTTAAGGTCATGGCCCACACTGATCACTCACCTGTCGCGTCCATGGCCCACCCGCAACGAAAGCTCTATGCCCTGCAATTTCACCCGGAGGTGGTCCATACGCCAGGGGGGACCAAGATCCTCCAGAACTTCGTCTACAGGATCTGCGGCTGCCAGCCGACCTGGACCATGCATTCCTTCCGTGAAGAGGCCATCCGGAATATCCGGGCACAGGTCAAGAACCAGAAGGCTATCTGTGCCCTGAGCGGGGGAGTGGACTCTTGCGTCGCGGCCACACTCGTTCATGAGGCCATTGGCAAGAGACTCACCTGTATCTTTGTGGATAATGGTCTACTTCGTTTAAACGAGGTCCAACAGATCACAGATACCTTAGACAAATACTTTAAGTTAAACGTTAGATATATCAATTCATCCGGTCTATTTTTAAGACGATTGGCTAATATAACAAATCCCGAACAGAAACGGAAAATCATCGGCAATCTCTTTATCCAGATTTTTGAATCCGAGGCTAGGAAGCTCGGCCGGGTGGCCTATTTAGTCCAGGGGACCCTCTATCCGGATGTGATTGAGAGCATGTCGGTGAAAGGTCCCTCTGCCACCATAAAGACCCACCACAATGTTGGCGGGCTGCCCACTCGTATGAAGTTTAAGTTGGTCGAGCCGCTGCGGGAACTTTTCAAGGATGAGGTGAGGCTGTTGGGCGGAGAATTGGGAATCCCGGGTGATATTCTCGGGCGCCATCCCTTTCCGGGTCCAGGCTTGGCCGTTCGGGTGATCGGTGAGGTGACTCGGGAACGCCTGGAGACCCTTCGACAGGCCGATGCAATCGTGGAGGAAGAGATCCGGCGGACCGGGCGGTATGACTCACTCTGGCAGGCTTTTGCGGTCCTCTTACCGATCAAGACGGTGGGTGTGATGGGCGATGAGCGAACTTACGAGAATGTGATTGCAATCAGGGCCGTGACCAGCCAGGACGGGATGACGGCCGACTGGGCCAAGCTCCCTCCCGATCTATTAGGGTCCCTCTCCAATCGGATCATTAACGAGGTCAAGGGTGTCAATCGTGTGGTTTACGATATCTCCTCCAAGCCTCCTAGCACCATTGAATGGGAATAAGCCTGATCCGTCGATAGGGGGCGTCTGCGGCGTTGTCAGTTTAGCCTGGCATCCTCACGTACGACCCAGTACGCTCCGGTGCCAGGCTTCGTTCCGCCTTGCACCCGCCACCTTCTCGACGTCCAGGCCTTTCAGTTTGCGCAATGCTCCGAAAGGGGATCATCATATTGAGTCTTGACGGATTGGGACTCAATAGCTTATAGTTAAATCTCGTTTGTCCATTAGGGTTGACATTTAGACCTCGGTGAACTTCATGTTATTTAAATCGGCAATCTCCACAAAGGCAGAGAGTGATCAGGCCATCCAGGATGTCTGCCGTGAGGTGACTCCGGATCTCGGAGGGAAAACAGTTGACCTGGCCCTTCTGTTTTTCTCGCAGCACCATCGGGAAGGCATCAATGAGTGGGTGCCTCACATCCGTAAAGAGATCGGGCCGCAGGTCTTGCTGGGATGCACGGGGGAAGGGATCATCGGCGGCGGTCAGGAGCTCGAACAGCGGCCTGCAGTCTGCCTTTGGGTGGCCCATCTTCCGGGTGTAGATATTGTCCCCTTTCATCTGACTTTTCGTCAGACCTCAGGGGAATTTTCTGTTGAGGGATTTCCAGAACAATTACCAGCCTCTCACCAGAGCCGATTTTTTCTGCTCCTGGCCGAGCCATTCTCCACACCCGGGAGTGAACTTCTGGAGTTCCTGTGGGGGAAGTGTCCTGGCGTCCCGGCGGTAGGGGGAATGGCCAGTGGGGCAATGGATTATGGACAGAATCGCCTGATTTTCAATGATCGCATTCTGAACGAGGGGGTTGTGGGGGTAGCCCTAGGGGGTGCAATCTCCCTCCAGACGGTGGTTTCTCAGGGATGCCGCCCTATTGGGGAACGTTTTATCATCACCCGGGCCGATGGCAATGTCATCTATGAACTGGGAGGAAGTCCGGCCTTCGAGTGCCTTCAACGGGTATACTCGGGCTTGCCCCCCCATGAACAACGGCTGGCCCGGCAGGGACTTCATCTCGGATGTGCCATCGATGAGCATAAAAGCCAATTTGAGCGGGGGGACTTTCTGGTCCGAAACGTGATCGGGGCCGACGAGGAGACAGCCAGCATCGCGGTCACGGATCTTGTGAAGGAGGGCCAGACGGTTCAGTTCCATATCCGTGATCGAGAAACAGCCAGCGAAGATCTGCAGTGGTTGCTTACCACCCGAAATGAGGAGATCAAGAAACCCCCTGTGGCGGGCGCCCTGCTCTTTAGTTGTAATGGCCGGGGCCAGAGGCTTTTTGGTGGCCCTCATCATGACATCACGGCTATTCGCAGACAAATTGGGGATATCCCCGTGGCCGGGTTCTTCGCACAGGGTGAAATCGGACCTGTGGGTGGAAAGAACTTCCTTCATGGCTTTACCGCCAGCGTAGCCCTCTTCAGCGCCTGACCCATTCTCAGCGTCCAGGGTTTTCGATGTTTTGTGCCTTACCTTCAATTTGGTCAGTGAAGATGAAGACCGATCCACGCCTTGACCTGGTCGAGCAGTTCTTCTCAGGAACCGGTTCCACTTACGACCATATTGTCAACCTCTGTACACTCGGAATTGATAACCTCTGGAAAGAGTGCATACTCCGCAAGCTTCCCGCTCCGCGCAGGGTGATGGATCTGGCCTGCGGTACCGGGATCTTGACATTGGCCATTGCGAGGAAGTTTCCTCACTGCCATGTCATCGGCGTGGAGTTGCGAGAGGAGTACCTGGAGATCGCCAAGAGAAAAGCGAAGGAATCTAAGCTGGCCAATCTGGAATTCCTCCTGGGCCGTGCTGAAGACCTTGTGTTGAATGATTCGTTTGATTGTATCACCTCTTCCTATCTTGCCAAATATGCGGACTTAAAGCCCCTCGTTCGGAATATGGCCCAAATGCTGGGAAAAGGTGGCTTGTTGTTGTTCCATGACTTCACCTATCCCTCGCATGCGGCACTGGCAGCCGGTTGGGAACTTTACTTCAAGCTGCTGCAGAGGATTGGAAGTTGGAGATATCCCGAGTGGAAGACCATTTTTTACGGTCTACCCGAACTGGTTCGTCGGACTACTTGGGTTCCGGACCTTCAGGTGGCCATGCAGGAAAATGGCCTTTCCGAAATTGAGTTGGAATACCTCACCCTCGGCGCATCGGCCATCATGACGGGGAGAAAGCGTTAGTGAGCAGAGCCGGGGAGCCGGTCGCTCAGATCATCCGCCATGCCAGCAGGCCGACTCCCAGGAGGATGACGCCGAGACTGATGGCCTTTAAAATCTTCTCGTACTGGAGCATGTTTTGGGTTCTCATGTCGTGTTGCCAATCCGCTTCGCCCCGTTTGAGCTCCTTGTAAGGCCTTGAGGCCGAGATCTCCACATAGCTGAGCAGGCCCATCGCAGTAGCTATGATCAGGGAGGCCCATGAAAGGCTGTTGGTTTGGAGGATGTAGCCGGCCAGCACAGGAAGGAACCCCCATGAGAACGCAAACCACTGGTCTGTGTGGAATCGACCTTTGGACCATTCCAGGTTATAGGCAAAAACAAAAAACCCTTCCAGGATGGCAATGAACCATAGCAGAGGGACATATCGGACCATATAATAGATTGCGATCGTATACGCGAGGATCAACGAGAAGATTGCCATGGCCCATAATTGGCGCTTGGTAAAGTGTTCGCCCCAGGGCTTGATCCTTTTGCTTCCCAGGGCATCCAGGGCGTGGGCCGCGATCCCCAGCCCCAGAAAATACACCACCACGCCAGCGAGCACCCGGTCCCAGTAAATGGTTCTAGCGAGCATCGACCCCATCACAACGAAAGAAAGAACCATCCCCGTGTAAGGGAGAAAGAGGAGGCCCACAAAGATCCTGAACTTCAATGGCCCCCAATGGGGGACAAACCATTCACCGCTTCGATCCATCGTGAATCCCGTTATTCGTTAAACGTTATACGTTATTCGTTTCTTAATGAAAGCAAGTGGGAGATTATATCACAGAACCGGGGGAATAGTTTCCATGCACATGAGACTTCATCTCTGGTAAAATACTTTACTAACGAGTAACGTATAACGAATAACGATGCTAGAGCGCCTTCAAAAGATCATTGCCCGTGCAGGGATTACCTCAAGGCGGAAGGCCGAGGAGCTGATCCTGCAAGGACGGGTTACGGTCAATGGCCGGGTGGTAAAAGAGCTGGGAAGCAAGGCCGATGCCGAACGGGATCACCTCAAGGTGGACGGCAAACTCATTCACCCCAAGCAACCGCAGGCCTATCTCATGCTGAACAAGCCCAGGGGCTTTGTGACGACCCTTTCGGATCCTGAAAAACGGCCCACGGTATTGGATCTTTTGAAAGGGGTGAAGCATCGGGTTTTCCCGGTGGGCCGGTTGGATTATGAAACAGAGGGATTATTATTGCTGACAAATGAC
>DATECO010000316.1:0-3787 GCA_035286865.1 Nitrospiria bacterium
GATTCCGGCCATTTCATAGGCAAGTTTAGTGGCCATCCGTCCGCCCCGAAAGGAGTGAACACCTGGATATTTAAGATCCTGATAGTCTTCCTTACGTTCATGGAGTAGGAGGATGACCTTTCCATGGGGCCTGTCCGCCAATCGCATCGTATCCGTACCGCACCCGAGCCCCGTGATTTTTACCGGGCGGTCTGCTACCCTGTCGGCCATCCGCTCCGAGGCCAGGACAGCCACCGCTGCGCCATCCGACATGGTACAGATATCCAGCATGGTCAGCGGTGTGGCCACGATCGGAGAGGACCGCACGTCCTTGATCGTCAGACGCCTGGGATTTTGAGCGTATGGATTATAAAGTGCATTCGTGTGATTCTTAATGGAGACCATGGCCATCTGCTCCGGCGTGGTACCGAATTCGTACATATGCCGCTGGATCATCATGGCATAGTAGCCTGTGTAAAATCCCCCTAGGGGGTAATCAAAGTTGGTATCTGAGGCGAGGGCAATTAACTCATTGCCCTTCCAGGTCTTGACTCCTGACATGGTCTCAAACCCGAAGGCCAAGCAGACCTCCATCCGGCCGGAGGCCACTGCCTCCCACGCCGCCTGAAAACAGAGCCCACCCGTCGCACCACCCCCTTCGATCCGCTTGGAGGGTTTGGGACAGAGACCCAGATAGTCCTGGACCATACTAGCTGCCATCGCTTGGCGGGTAAAGTGATCCGAGAAGTAGGAACCCACACTCCCATCAATCTGTTCGATCGACAATCGGGGCAGATCCTTTAAGGCATAGTCAAAGGCCTCCTTGACCATCAGCCTGAAATCCTTCTCAGGATGCGACTTGGCAAATTTGGTGATTCCGCCCGAGATCATGTAGACAGGACGCATGGGAAACCCTAATAACGTTATTCGTTTATACGCTGCTCGTTATTCGTAATAAGGTATGACTTGCGAATAACGAATAACGGTTAACGAATAACGATGGTTTTGACGAATTGCACAATCTCATCCAGGGAAGTCCCGGGCGTAAAAACCTTTCTGAGCCCCAGTCTCCTTAGCTTCACAGCATCCTCATCCGGGATAATTCCGCCCCCAAACACCACAATATCCGTTGCCCTGGCCTTTTTTAAAAGGCCCACGACCTTTTTAAACAACGTGAGATGCGCCGCTGACAGGATGGAGAGGCCGATAGCATCCACATCCTCCTGGATGGCTGCAGCCACCACTCCCTCGGGGGTGTTATGAAGTCCCAGATAAATGACCTCTATTCCGGCATCCCGCAGTGCCCGGGCCACCACCTTTATTCCCCGGTCATGGCCGTCCAGGCCTACCTTGGCGATGAGCACTCGCCGGGTGTGCGATCTTACGGGTTTGATCCTTGATGTGGGCATTAACTCTCTTGCTTCACCTCCTCTACCACAAACTGGCCCTTAATCTCTTTGAGGTATCCCATCCTGATCTTCGGGTCGTGCTGGAAGATCAGGAGCCAGTGCTCTTCATAGGCCCTGGCCAGGATCTTTTTCTTGGTGGCCAGTGTGGTCAACGGGAAGAGATCGTACCCCATAATATAGGGGTAGGGGATATGCGAAGTGGTGGGGATGAGATCACCCAAGAATAGGGCCTTCTTACCCTCGGATTCAACCAAGGCCGACTGGTGATGCTCTGTGTGGCCAGGGGTCTCTATCACTCCGATTCCATCAAGAATTTTAGCATCTCCCTCCAGAAATTCGATCAGCCCCATGTCCTCTAAGATTCTAAAGTCTTCCTGACGGTAGCTCCCCTTGGTCCGCTCATTGGGGCGTATTGCAGTTTCCCATTCTTTCCGCTGCATGTAGTACTTTGCATTGGGAAAGGTGGGAAGGATGCGGTGCTGCAAATCCTTTCGGGTGTTGCCGCCAGCATGGTCCAGATGGAGATGCGTGTTGATCACGATCTGGATATCATTGGGGGCGAGGTGATGGGTGGCCAGAGACTGCTCTATTGAGGGAGTCCTGTCTACCGCGAACCTCTCACAGAATTTTGCATCCCCTTTATTCCCGATGCCGGTATCCACCAGGATATTCTGACCATGGGCCTTTACCAAAAGGGTTCCCAAAGCCAGCCGGATACGATTTTTATTGTCGGGGGGGTGGAGCTTTTCCCATATGACCCTGGGCACGACCCCGAACATGGCCCCTCCATCCAAGCTAAAAAAACCGTCTGTCAGGGGATATATTTCGAACTGACCCAGCTTCATAGTGATGAGTGAATTGCTGGATTAGAATGCGGTTCCCTCACGATATTCTCCGTAAACTTCTCTGAAGACATCCGAGATTTCGCCCAAGGTGGCATACGCCTTCACGGCCTCGAGGATGAGGGGCATCAGATGGGCATTCTGCTGGGCGGCAGCCCTCAGTCGCTCCAGGCCCGCCCGAACTTGTTTTTGATCTCGCTTGCCCTTTATTCTCCTCAACCTGGCCACCTGTTTACGCTCCGTCTCAGTGGTGATTTTCAGGGTGGGAATGGCCTTCTCCTCTTTTTCAACAAACAGGTTCACCCCCACAATGGTCTGATCTCCACGGTCCACTTGTCTCTGGTACTCCATGGCTGCCCGGTGGATCTCCCGCTGAGGAAAACCCTGCTCGATGGCGGCCACCATCCCCCCCATTTCATCCAATCTTCTAAAATATTTCACGGCCTCCTGCTCCATTTGGTGGGTCAGGGCTTCTACATAATAGGAGCCTCCCAGGGGGTCAATGGTATCGGGGACACCACTCTCATGGGCAATGATCTGCTGCGTACGCAGCGCTATCTTAACGGCCTGTTCCGTGGGCAGGGCCAGGGTCTCGTCCATAGAATTGGTATGGAGTGACTGGGTTCCGCCCAATACAGCGGCCAGGGCCTGAAGTGAAACCCGGATAATATTGTTGTAAGGCTGCTGGGCTGTCAGGGTGCAGCCGGCCGTCTGGGTATGAAAACGCAGCATCAGGGAGGCGGGGCCGTGAGGATGAAAGCGCCTCTTCATCTCGCGGGCCCAGAGCCTCCTGGCCGCCCGATACTTGGCGATCTCCTCAAAGAAATTGTTGTGGGCATTAAAGAAAAATGAGAGTCCCGGTGCAAAGGTATCCACCTTCAGGCCGTATTCGATGGCCGACTGTACATAGGTTATCCCATTATAGAGTGTGAAGGCCAGTTCCTGTATGGCCGTAGAGCCCGCCTCTCGGATATGATACCCGCTGATGCTGATCGGATGAAAATGTGGAACCTCCTCCACACAGTATCGGATAATGTCATTGATGATCAGCAATGAGGGACGGGGGGGACAGATCCACTCCTTCTGAGCGATGTACTCCTTTAGGATGTCATTCTGGAGGGTCCCGCGCAATTTTCTGGGGGAGATCCCCTGTCTCTCTCCCACGGCCACATACATGGCCAACAGGATCGCGGCAGGGGCGTTGATGGTCATCGAGGTGGTAACCCGATCCAGAGGAATTCCCGAGAAAAGGGTCTCCAAATCCTCCAGGGTGTCGATAGCCACCCCACACCGGCCCACCTCACCCAGGGACTTGGGGTGGTCTGAGTCATAGCCCATCAGGGTGGGCATATCAAAGGCAACAGACAGGCCGGTGCTGCCGTGTTTTAGTAGATAGTGGTAACGTTTGTTGGTCTCTTCGGCCGCCCCAAATCCAGCGAATTGCCGCATGGTCCACAGGCGACCCCGATACATTGTCGGATGGATTCCCCGGGTAAATGGAAATTCACCAGGAAGGCCAAGGTCTCTGCGATAATCCAGATCTGCTGTGTCTTGGGG
>DATECO010000317.1:0-3295 GCA_035286865.1 Nitrospiria bacterium
CCACCGGCAGGTAGAACTTCACCCCCCGCGCGCGGGCCTTCTCCCGGACCTGGTTGGCAAAGTCCAGCATTTCATCCTCGACGTGAGAGTCGCCCACCTCCACACCCATCGCCTTTAAGAAGGTGAAGGCCATACCGCCCCCGATGATGACCTTGTCCACCTTGAGGCCGAGGTTCTCGATCGCCCCGATCTTGCCGGAGACCTTCGCCCCCCCGAGGATGGCCACAAAGGGCCGGGTCGGGTTCTCCACGGCGCCCTCGAGATACTCGATCTCCTTCTTCATCAGGAAACCGGCCGCACAGATACCAATATGTTTCGTGATCCCCGTGACGGAGGCATGATTACGATGCGCAGCCCCAAACGCATCATTGATATACACCTCCCCCAGTCTGGCCAGGGCCTGGGCGAACTTCTCATCATTATCCGATTCCCCTTGGTGAAAACGGAGATTCTCCAGGAGCATCACGTCCCCCGGCTTCATCTTGGAGACAAGATGCTCCACCTGCGGTCCAATGCAATCCGGTGCAAAGATGACATCCTTGCCCAGCAGGCGCTGGAGCCGTTTGGCAACAGGGGCCAGGCTTAGCTTGGGGTCCATCCTTCCACCGGGCCGTCCTAGGTGGGAGGAGAGGATAACCTTGGCCCCCTCATCGATGGCGTAGTTAATGGTGGGCAATGTGGAGCGCATTCGTGTATCGTCCAGGATGTTGAGGTGTTCATCCAAGGGAACATTAAAATCGGCACGGATAAAGACACGTTTGCCTTTGATCGGCACATCCTCGATCGTCAGCTTGTGCATGTTCATGGCCAGACCCTTTCTCTCTGCCTGAGGCGGAATGGATCATGCGTTTTTTGCGATATATTTCACAAGATCGCGGACACGACAGGAGTACCCCCATTCATTGTCGTACCAGGCCATGACCTTGACCAGCTTTTGTCCCATGACTCGGGTGAGCTGTCCGTCCACGATGGCCGAGTGGGGATCACCATTGAGGTCCACCGAGACTAAAGGCTCTTCCGAATAGGCAAGGATCCCCTGTAGCTTCCCCTGGGCGGACTTCCGGAAGGCGTCATTCACGCTGGCCTCTGTGGCCTCCTGTTGAACCTGGGCCACAAAGTCTACCAGAGAGACATTGGGCGTCGGCACCCGGATGGCCATTCCATCCAGCCTCCCTTTGAGCTCCGGCAGGACCAGAGACACGGCCCGTGCCGCTCCGGTAGAAGTGGGAATCATAGAGAGATTCGCCGCCCTAGCCCTCCTCAGATCTTTGTGTGGCAGGTCCAGTAGACGTTGGTCGTTGGTGTATGAGTGGATTGTAGTCATGAGGCCCCTTTCGATCCCGAATGTCTGATGTAGCACCTTCGCCACCGGGGCAAGGCAGTTGGTGGTGCAGGAGGCATTGGAGATGATGTGGTGTCGCCTGGGATCATACTGGCCCTCATTCACACCCAGCACAATCGTGATATCAGGGTCGTTGGCCGGGGCGGAAATGATCACCTTTTTGGCACCGGCGCTGATGTGCCCTGCCGCCGCCTCTCGATCTTCGAACACCCCGGTGGACTCGACCACAATGTCCACTCCCAGGTCCTTCCAAGGCAGGCCCTTGGGGTCACGCTGGGTCAGGATCTGGATTTCACGCCCATCGATCTTTAAATAACCCTGAGTCGCCTCCACCTGAGCAGGTAGGACCCCATGCACTGAATCATATTTAAGGAGGTGGGCCAGAGTGCGTGCATCCGTCAGGTCATTAATGGCTACCCACTCCAAGTCAGAATCCGTGAGTGCGGATCGAAGCAAGGCCCGCCCGATCCGACCGAATCCGTTGATTGCCACCCTCACTCGCATATAAATTATCCTTTGTGTGCACCTCTAAAAAACTAAAGTTTTTGGCATCTTATTCGAAAAAAGGCCAAAAGTCAACCGCATGGAGCTGGTCAGATTTCGACGTCGATTGCGTGTTCACAGCGATTGATCATCGGAAGACTGGTCCATCCGATAAAAATCGATGACGCTAGGCGGCGATACCGGACTCTGCAAGGGTTCAGCTCCCTTGATAAAGATCTCCACCCTCGCCTCTCTATCTCCATTGGGGGCAAGCAGGCCGGTCTGGGGATTCACCTTAGCAAATTCAATATTGTCCGGGATGGGGAAAGTCATGACCGGAATCTGCTTCAGGGCCTCCCGCATGAAATCTATCCAGATCGGCAAAGCGGCGGTGGAACCTGCCTCCCGATCTCCCAGCGACCGCCGATCATCAAACCCAACCCATACCCCCGTCACCAGATTGGGAGTATAACCCACAAACCATGCGTCCGTAAAATCATTCGTGGTGCCCGTCTTCCCGGCCAGGGAGTGGCCCAACTCTCGTGCACGAACCCCTGTGCCCCGCAGGATGACATCCTGAAGCATGTTCGTGACGATATAGGCCACCTCGGGCGAGAGCACTTCCTCGGCGAGGGGCTCATGATGTTCCAGGACCTCACCTGCCGAATCCGTCACCGAGCGGATCGCCATGGGCTCCACCCGCACCCCCTGATTGGCAAAAACACCAAAAGCTGAGGCCAATTCCACCAGACTCACACTTGAAGTGCCGAGCGCCAGAGAGAGATCAGCGGTGAGGGGACTGGTGATCCCTGCCTTTTTCGAAAATGCAATAACATTTTGTATCCCAACCCTCTCCAGGAGCTTGATGGTGGCCACATTTCTGGAGAAGGCCAGTGCATCCCTCAGCGAGATCGGTCCGTAAAATCGATCCTCATAATTGGTGGGTTTCCAGGTCTTTTGAGAAATAGGGTCTGTAAAGATCACCGGTGCATCCACCACGATGGTGGATGGGGTTAGCCCCTGCTCGATGGCTACGCCATAGATCAGGGGTTTGAAGGCAGAGCCGGGCTGGCGTTTGGCAAGGATAGCGCGGTTAAATTCACTGCGCTTGAAATCATATCCTCCCACCATGGTCTTGATGTCACCTGTCCGTGGGTCAATGGCCAGCAAGGCTCCCTCCACAAGGGGTTCCTGGTCCAATGTGAAAAAAATCTCCTGACTCGCAGGCTCTTTCCTTTTCATTGCAACCTTCACTTGATCTCCGACCTTCAGCAGGTCTCCCGGTGTGAAGCTTTGCAGTATTTCCACGTCCTCGAGATGGGCTCCCTTCAGCCTTTTTTTGGCCCAGGACATGTCCTGCATCATGATCTTTCCTGTCAGTCCCGAGCCAGCAATCCAAACCTGGTCACTCTCCACCTTGGTCACCACTCCTTCGAGCATCTCCCCCACGATCGGCTCGCCGGTTGTTAC
>DATECO010000318.1:0-3483 GCA_035286865.1 Nitrospiria bacterium
AAGGGAAAGTGCACCACGGACCACATCTCTCCAGCCGGCCCCTGGCTTAAATTCCGGGGCCATCTGGATAAGATAAGCGACAATATGTTTCTGGGTGCTACCAATGCCTTTAGCAGTGAAGTGGGTAAGGGGACCGATGTTTTGACTGGAGAATCTGGTCTGCAAATTGCCAAAATTGCACGGAGGTATAAGTCCCAAGGGATTGGGTCGGTCGTGATCGGTGATGAAAACTATGGGGAAGGGAGCAGCCGTGAGCATGCCGCCATGTCTCCCCGTTTTCTGGGGGTGAGGGTGGTCATTACCCGGGGTTTTGCCCGAATCCACGAGACCAACTTAAAGAAGCAGGGTATCCTGCCTCTTACCTTTGTCGATCCAAAAGATTATGAGCGATTCGAGCAGAACGATCGGGTGAGCGTGGTCGGGTTATCCGGCCTGACACCCAACAGGCCGGTGAAGGTGATCCTCCACAAGCCGGATGCCAAGGAGATTACGCTTCAGGCAAATCACAGCCTGACTGAACAACAGATCGAGTGGTTTAAGGCAGGCTCCGCACTCAACGCGCTGAGTTAGCATAGACATGACAAAGCGGGTGAGTGGGGCTTCCGAGGAGTAATGGTACTGCTCGAACCCCATAAATAAGATGATCAGTAAAGAAGCACTTATTGGCTTTATTCAAAAGGCGATCCCGAGTGCCCAGGTCACTGTATACGACAAGACTGGCACCCTTGACCATTTCGGGATTCAGGTGGTGTCAGGCGTGTTCAAGGGGATGACCCTGTTGGATCGGCATCGCTTGATTTATCAGGCTTTGAGCGAGCCGATGCGGGATGGGCGGATTCACGCCATTGAAATAAACACAAAGACTCTGAATGGGGATTAGGAAATTTGGAAGACGATATATAAATATGGTATGATAATATCGTTCTGAAAAAAGAAGCCCTGAATAACCATAGGAGAGAAAAATGGCGAAATCAATCGAAGAAACTGTCCAGGAGGAGATTAAAAAGCATAAAATTATCATCTATGGAAAGGGAACCAAAGAGTCCCCTAAGTGCGGTTTTACACTAGAGACGATCCAGTTTTTCAATAGATTCGGGTATCCCTTTGAGATCATCGATGTCCTCGAGGATATGGAAAAACGAAACTACCTGAGCCAGATGACCAATTGGCCCACACTTCCGAAGGTATTTATCAACGGAAAATTCTACGGGGACACCGATATCCTGGAGCCCATGGCTAAAAAGGGAGAGCTTGAACCCCTCCTCAAAGAGGCCTTTAAAGAAGACCAACAAAACGCCTAAGGCCACTGAACGCTTCTTCCGGACGTTGTCCTTTGAAGTTTTATCTTTCCTATCGTCGGCCTTTCTTTCGCCCTTCTTGGGGGTGCCTCCCGCTCTATCCCAAAGGTCATTTGTATCTATAACGGCTAGGGGTATTACCCTGCTGTTTCTCTATGACTGCAATTCTGCACTTCTACTTTTTTAGTGTGATTGACACGCTGAGGGCCAGGGTGTTACTATGCCTGCCACTGGAGGTAAATAGGCGTGAAGGGCCCTTCATCCCAACGGGATATGCGTAGGCTGCTGTGCGAATTGCTCCGCCTGTTTTATGCGAAGGGGTGGGTCTCAGGAACTGGAGGGGGTATCTGCTCCACGATGGGCAAGAAGGCAATCCTTATGGCGCCGACGGGTGTTCATAAAGAACGCGTGACTCCCCCGGATCTTTTCGTCGTAGACTCTTTAAGTGGTGATATCATCCGTCCCGCCAGGAACCGCTCACTGCGACTCTCCGAATGTAATCCCATCTTTTGCGCCATCATCAACCGGCGTGGTGCAGGCTCGGTCATGCATAGCCACGCGCTGTCTGCTGTGCTGGCCGCTGATCTGGCGGATCGGAGTGACCACATTGTGTTTCAGGGACTGGAGATGCTGAAGGGGTTGCGCGGACGATCCAACTTGGATAAACATCCTGTTCCGGTGATTCAAAACACGACCCGTGAGCCGGATCTGATCGAACAGGTGCAAGAGGTGATCAGCCGGACGGACTTTGACCGGTCTTACGCCATCTTGGTCCGTGATCATGGAGCCTATATCTGGGGGCAGGATCTGTGGGAGACGAAACGGCATGCGGAGATTTATCATTTTCTGTTTGAGGCCACTGTGGCCCGCGCACAACGTCATCTAAGGGGAGGAAATTAATCATGTATAAATGTTCCTGCTGTCAACAACCCGTCAAGCGCACCAAGGTCGATGTCGCGAGTGTTCAAAAATCGGTTGCGGCCGACAAACTGACGGCTAAGGATGTCTTCAAACGGACCTACATCGGGCATGGCCTTCAGTCCAGTGTCTTTGTCTTTCAAGGACACAAGGGACCCTTCCGCAAGCATGTCCATGTGACGCATGATGAGATCGGCTATGTGCTGACCGGGTCTGGCAAGGTGATGGTCGGAGACCTTGTCCGAGAGGTCAATTCTGGGGATGTCTGGATTATCCCGGCCAATACACCCCACGCGGCCGAATTCGAGAGCGATCCCGTGGAAGTTCTCTTCGTCTCCTCGCCGGTGGATGACCCCGAAAACCCCGACCGCGTCTGGTTGGATTAGCCCTGTTATCTGGCTTGGCGAGCGCTGGCTTTTAGCCCCATTCGGGGAGACTTAAGATAATTTTCCATTCCTGTGCCGTTACGGGCTGGACCGAAAGCCGGCCGTGTCGGAGCAGGAGCATGTTTTTAAGTCCAGAGATTTGTCTGAGTCTGGCCATGGGGATGATGGACTTACAGGCCCTGACGTATTTTACGTCCACCCTATGCCAGGTTGGATGAGATCGATTGCTCTTAGGATCATAATGCACATCCTTTGGATCAAAAGCGGTGTAGTCCGGATAGCCCTCCCTCACCACCTCGGCGAGCCCGGCGATACCAATCGGCTCAGCGCTGCTATGATAAAATAAGATCTTATCTCCTATTTTCATCTCGTCTCGCATGTAGTTTCGTGCCTGATAGTTCCTGACCCCATCCCAGCAGGTGACCTTACAGACCTTCAGGTCAGCAATGGAAAATACATTGGGTTCGGATTTCATCAGCCAGTATCTTTTTTTCGAGGCCATGTATGTATTCTGTGAAGGCCAACCGGTGAGGAGATTTAGGCCAGGTTGAAAGGAATCAGCGAATCAGGAGCCGTGTTATAAAGATGGCCACAAAGAAGACCCCCAGCGATCCAGAGAGGGCGGTCCAGAACCCTGTACGGGGCACCAGCATCATGAAAGCAGCGACATAGGCCAGCCACGAAGGTGCAAACAATAGTAAACCTTTGGCATAGGACAAACTGTATTCTGCACCGCCATTAAAGTAGATGAGGATAAAAGTGACCAGTGAGATGTGAGGAAAGGTGGCCACAAAAGCAGAGAGTAAACCCCTACCCGCAGAACCTAGATAGGTCACCAGGCTGACCACAAGCCCTCCGACCAGGAAGTATAATGCCAGCTT
>DATECO010000319.1:0-3496 GCA_035286865.1 Nitrospiria bacterium
GCCAAGGAGCTGCTGGACGGCAAAGACCGTCCTTCAATGGTCGCCTCAGAGATCATGGGGGGAATCTATTATCGGATCCTTCGGGAGATTGAGCGATCAGGCTACAACGTTTTTGATAGAAAAATCTCGCTGCCTACACACACCAAGCTGACCATCGCCCTAAGAATCTGGCTCAGCAACCGCCTATCCAAATGGCTTCCCTTATCAACAGCCAGAGTATGAGTATTATGGAATGATCCTGGCCCCTTTTCTGTCCATTCGGGTGATGGTCACCGTGGAATCTAGCCCGTGGCGGCCAAAGGCCCTCTGCATCGCGCCGCCGATCCTGGACGCACGCTGACGATTATTCGTCACGGAGAAGACCGAAGCCCCGGCCCCGCTGATAGAGCAACCCAGAGCGCCGCTGCTCAAGGCAGCCTTCTTGACTGCATAAAAGCCGGGGATGAGTTTTGCCCTCACCGGCTCAATTAAAACATCACGCACCCCCGCTCCAAACAATTTAACATCCTTTCGGCTGACAGCCGCCACCAGAGTACAGGCATTTGAGAGATTGGCAATCACATGCTCTAACCTGACCTTTCCGGGCAAGATCTTTCTAGCCTTCCGGGTCAGGAGCCGGTAGGTTGGCGTCACCACAATAATAATGGCATTTGGAATGTAGCCCAACGGAATAACGTTCATTTCTGATGGACGCGTGATGACTACACCGCCCATCAGCGAGGCTCCCACGTTATCTAAAAACAATCCGCCACTCACCCTGGTCTCGGCCGCCGCGCAGGGAAGGATAAGCTCCGATTTTGATAGCTTGCCTCCATAAAGCTGATTGGTTGCAAAGCCCGCCGCGACAGCACTGGCCGCACTGCTCCCCAACCCCGAGCCGGGGATCCCTTTATGCAACCGGAGTTCTACCCCTCCGGGGGCCTTCAAGGCCCTCAATACCGCCTTCGCCGCGATGCCGGCAGTGTTGAGAGAGGCCTGGCGTGGAAGTTGGCCACCGTCTCCTGTGATCTCCACAATCCGCACCTTCCTCTGATCGATCCGACGGGCCTCGATCGTGTCTCCCAGGCCCCCAATGGCCATACCCAGGACATCAAAACCCGGCCCGATATTTCCAATAGAGGCAGGTGCAAATACCTTGACATAGTCCATAGAGCTTATTGAGTGTGAAGGGTGAAGCTTCTGTTAGGCCCGTTTAGCCCGTTTTGTCTGTTGTGTCCGTCAAATGATTCGATGAAATGGACAGTCCATACGAACATAACGGACTTAACAGACTTAACGGAAATAGCGGACCTAACGGAGTGGTATATTTTAACCCTCTTCTACCAGTGCCCAGGTTTCCAGAAGCCCCTCGGCGATCTCATCGATAAATCGCGAGGGTTTAGATAATACACTGCCGGTGGCCCGATCAAAGAACTTGATCGGATAGGTGATAAACAGGTTTTCCTTGGCGCGTGTGATGGCCACATAGATTAAACGCCGCTCTTCCTCCAATTCTTCATTGGACATAAAAGAATGCAATGAGGGGAGCCGCCCATCCAGGGCACAGAGTATAAAGACCGTGTGCCACTCCAGCCCTTTGGCCGAGTGGATAGTGGAGAGGATGAGTCTTTCGTCATCGTCCTCCGGCGAGGAGATATCTGAAACACTCTCATCCGGGGGCGCTAGGGCAAGATCGGACAACAGGGACCCGATATCCTTATAACGTTCCGCGAGAGTCTGGAGGTGCTCCAGGTCTTTAATCCGCTTGGGATAATCATCATAGCGCTGTTTGAGAATGGGCAGATAATAGTGACACACCCAGGCCACCAACTCAGCAGGTGCTAACCCCGTATTACTGAGTTTTTCCAACAGCAAGTAAAGCTCCTGGAGTCTGAGGCTATAATGTGACCCCGTACCGAAGGTTTTCAAACTCTCCAGAAAATTTCCTGTCCCTGCGATTGAGGCCATGACGTCCCCGATAATGGACTGGCTGGTCCGAGGGCCGATGCCCTCGATCAAGAGTAGCAGGCGGTTCCAGCTCACAGAGTCCCTGGGATTGGCAATCACCCGCAGGTGGGCCAGGACATCCTTGACGTGGGCGGTCTCCATGAATTTGAACCCTCCCCGTTTGACGTACGGGAGGTTGTGCCGGGTCAACTCGATCTCAAGATCAAAAGAAAGAAAGCTTGAGCGAAAGAGCACCGCGATCTCATGCAGCGGAACGCCTTCCTCCCGAAGTTCCAGGACCTTCTGACAGACAAACCTGGACTGGGCCCGTTCATCCTCTGCCTGAATGAGCACCGGGATCGAGCCCTGGTTTTTGCGAGTAAAAAGCCGCTTGGGGTATTTCTCTTCAGCCTGGCTGATCACGGCATTGGCCAGGTCCAGGATCGGCTGTGTGCTGCGGTAGTTCTCTTCCAGGGTGAAGATGCGGGCCCCGGAAAACTGCTGGGGGAAGTCCATGATGTTTCTGAAATGCGCACCCCGAAAAGAATAAATGCTCTGGCTATCATCCCCCACCACCATGACATTGTTGTGGGAAACCGCCATCAGCCGTACGATCTCGGCCTGAATCTTATTGGTGTCCTGGTACTCATCGACCATAATATAACGATAGGTCTCCGAAAGCTGCCGACTCACCGCTTTGTGATCGGCCAGCAGGTCTCTAAACTTCACCAGCAGGTCATCATAGTCCAGGAGGGCCTTCTGGGCCTTATACTGGTGGTAAGTCACCAGAAGTTTTTGTAGGTCCTCAAGGTGATCCGCAAAGTGTGAATAGAACTGGAGGATGACCTCATCCAGGGAGAGCACCTTGTTCACGCCCTTGCTGAATATCTGAGCGATAGTCTGTTTCTTAGGAAAGCGCCTGGCACGGTCATTAAAACCTAGCATCGCCCGCAGGAGATTGATCACGTCCTCGGAATCCGTTCGGTCCAGGATAGTGAAGGACGGATCCAGCCCAAGGGTGGCGGCATATTTCCTTAGAATGAGATTGGCCACCGAGTGAAAGGTGCCTCCCGCTACCTGCTCACACCGGCTGTCCATCAGAATGGAGGCACGTCGCAGCATCTCTTGGGCCGCCCTGCGTGTGAAGGTCAATAGCAGGATGGACTGTGGGGGCACTCCGGCCTCGATCAAACGGGCTACTCGATAGATCAGGGTCCGGGTCTTCCCGCTCCCGGCCCCAGCGATGACCAGGAGGGGTCCCTCCAGCGTGGTTGCGGCCACATACTGGGCCTCATTGAGCTCCCTCTGGTAATCAATCGCCAGAGAGGGGGATGCGGTCGCTTGCAGTTTTTTGAGGGTATAGCGCTTGCTGGACATTGAACCAATTCTATCAGAGGTGGGTACTGTTTTCAAACGGATCAAATCATTCAAGCACTGAAAACCATCCCCCACCCAACTGGAGCATCAGACTAAATCCCACCGTAAGGTTGGACGGCCACTCCACAACAGTAAAACCTGGAATATCCCGCCGTACTTGGCCATCGAAGTAGAGCACGCTGAAGTTGGCCCC
>DATECO010000320.1:0-8956 GCA_035286865.1 Nitrospiria bacterium
ATATTTCCCTTTGAAAAACCCTACAGCTCTGCTATAATATTTCTTTGTTAAACCAACGGGTGCTGGCGTTCACCTATGGTAATAGCACCCCCATCATGACCCAATTTGTTCGGGTCAATCCACCTCAGGCGGATATATAACGAGGATAAAATGAAGCGGGATATCCATCCAGATTATAAGGACACCACAATCGTCTGTGCTTGTGGCAGTGTGCTCAAAACCCGGTCCATACTGAGCGAGATCCGGGTCGAGATTTGTTCATCCTGTCACCCATTTTTCACAGGGCTTCAGAAGCTTGTGGATACTGAAGGGCGAGTGGAGCGCTTCAGGAAAAAGTACGCCAAGAAAAGTAAAGAATAACTCACAAAGGTCGACTCTAAAATGATCACGACAAAAGGGGGACTCCTTGCCCAGAGGCTGGAGGCCCTGCAGGCCAGGTATGATGAACTGGACCGGCTCCTTATGGATCCCAAGATCCATGCCCATCCCGGCGAGCTTCAAAAGTATGCCAAGGAGCGGGCCGATCTCGCCGAGATCATGAAGGTCTACGACGAATATAAGGCCCTCTCCCAGCGGTGTGACGAGACCCGGCAGATGATCCGGGAGCAGGGAATCGAGCCAGAGCTTCGCCAGATGGCCGAGACAGAACTCGAAGAACTCAATCAGCAGTTATCCGCCCAGGAGGAACTACTCCAGGGCCTCCTGCTGCCCAGGGACCCGCGTGATGAAAAAAATATCTTTTTGGAGATCCGCGCGGGCACAGGAGGCAATGAGGCTGCCCTCTTCGCCGCTGAACTCTTCCGGATGTATTCGCGATATGCCGAGGGAAGGGGGTGGCGCGTGGAGATGATGAATGCGAATCCCACCGGCATCGGGGGGTTTAAAGAGGTCATCCTTCTCATTGAGGGTAAAGGGGCTTATAGCCACCTAAAGTTTGAGAGCGGGGTCCACCGGGTCCAGCGGGTACCCGTCACCGAGTCCAGTGGCAGAATTCATACCTCCACGGTGACCGTGGCAGTCCTCCCGGAGGCGGACGAGATTGACATCGCGATCGACCCCAAGGAACTTCGGATTGACACCTTCTGTTCCTCTGGACCGGGCGGGCAGAGTGTCAACACTACCTACTCGGCCGTGAGGATCACCCACCAGCCCAGCGGACTGGTCGTAAGCTGTCAGGATGAGCGATCACAAACCAAGAACAAGGCCAAGGCCATGCGTATCCTGCGATCCAGACTGTCGGAGATAGAAAAGTCGAAACAGGAGGCGGAGATCGCCCAGAATCGGAAGACCCAGGTGGGCACAGGCGATCGGAGCGAGAAGATTAGGACTTATAATTTTCCCCAAAACCGTGTGACAGACCACAGAATAGGACTGACGCTTCATAAACTCGAAGTGATTCTCAACGGGAATCTGGATGAGCTGATCAAGGCCCTGATCGCCAGCGCTCAGGTGGATCAACTTAACAAGATGGCCATGGGGTGACAACATCCATCATACGTCCCAACCCAATAACCCTTCAGCAGCTCCTCCTGCAGGGTGAGCAATCCCTAAAAGCATCAGGTCTGCCCAACCCCAGAATGGAGGCGGATCTCCTCGTCTCCCATCTCCTCAAGGAAAGCCGGCTTCAGCTTTATTTACGCCTCCAGGATCCTGTCCCCGCAGGGGTGTATAGACGGGCGAGCGAGCTCTTTTCACGCCGGGCCGCCCATATACCCCTCCAGTATCTCCTCAGTGTGCAGGAATTCTGGGGACTGGAGTTTGAGGTCACACCGGATGTCCTGATCCCCAGACCGGAGACGGAACTCGTGGTGGAGGAAGCCATAGAATTGATGAACGCCGCCCCGAAGAGAGAGAGCCTGACGATCGTTGATCTGGGGACTGGGAGCGGTTGCATTGCCATTGCCTTGGCCAAGTCCCTACCCGGTACCCGGGTCCTGGCCACTGATATTTCAAGTGAGGCATTGGCCATCGCCCGGCGAAATGCCATCCGGCTGGGGGCGGACCGCCAGATTACCTTTCTCGTAGGAGACCTCTTTGAACCTCTCAAGAACCCATGCCGCTCACCCGCATTCCGCGCGGGCCGAGAGGAGATGTTCGGGCGTGCTGACCTGATCGTCTCCAATCCACCCTACATTCCCTCAGGTGATCTTCAAACCCTGGCCCCCGAGATCAAGGACCATGAACCGAGAGTGGCCCTGGATGGCGGAGAGGACGGGCTTGATCTATCCCGTCGCATTATCCAAGCAGCGCCGGATTATCTTGTTCCTGATGGCCACCTGGTCTTGGAGATGGGAGGGAGGCAGGCCGGACCCATTAGAGAATGGATTCACCAACAGTCCGCCTCAGGCGGATTGCCCTGGGAGATCCGATTTAAAAACGATCTGGCCGGAATCGAACGAGTCGCCATCCTTACGAAAAAGTCGTAATAGCGAAATCTATGGACAAAATCATCATCACCGGGGGACAGAGGCTAGAGGGAGAGGTCACCATCAGCGGCTCAAAGAATGCGGCCCTGCCTATCTTAGCCGCCACCCTGTTAGGAAAAGGTGAGCACCACCTTACGAATATCCCGGATTTAAAAGATGTCACGACTATAGTCAGACTCCTGCGTAGGTTGGGGGTCAAGATACGCCCCGAAGCCGGTGGATTGACGGTCGATGCCAGCGTGCTAACTGCCCACGAGGCGCCCTACGAACTGGTCAAGACCATGAGGGCTTCCATCTTGGTCTTAGGTCCCCTGCTTACAAGGCTGGGGGAGGTCCGGGTCTCCCTGCCGGGGGGATGTGCCATCGGGGCACGACCGATCAATCTCCACTTGATGGGGCTTGAAAAGATGGGCGCTGAAGTAGACATCCGTCATGGATATGTCCATGCCCGTTTGCGGGGGACAACCGCAGACCCTGGAGAACGGCTCAGGGGGGCCAGAATCTATTTTGACATGCCGACGGTGACGGGAACCGAGAACTTGATGATGGCCGCCACCCTGGCCAAGGGCACTACGATTCTCGAGAACGCAGCGCGGGAACCCGAGGTGGTCGACCTCGCGAATTTTCTCTGCCGTCGAGGCGCCCGGATTACCGGGGCCGGGACCGATGTCATCACGATCGAAGGGGTTCAAGAACTACACCCTGCGGATTACGGCATTATGCCGGATCGCATCGAGGCCGGAACTTATGTTGTGGCCGGGGCAATCACTAGGGGGGATCTATACGTCAGGCAATGCATCCCAAAGCATCTGGACGCAATCGCGTTTAAACTCAGGGAGGCCGGGGTCAGCCTCCTGGAGGATCGCGGGGGCCTGAGGGTCAAAGGACTGGATCGGCCCAGACCGGTGGATGTCAAGACGCTCCCCTATCCCGGATTCCCGACCGACATGCAGGCCCAGATGATGGCCCTCATGTCGATCAGCACGGGGAGGTGCGTCATCACCGAGACGATCTTTGAAGGCCGATTTACCCATGTGGGTGAATTGCGCAGGATGGGGGCCGACATTAAGATCCAGGGATTCTCAGCAATTATTCAAGGAGTCGCCAGCCTGCAAGGGGCGCCGGTGATGGCTTCTGATCTACGGGCCAGCGCCTGCCTGATCCTAGCCGGCCTAGCCGCAGAAGGTGAAACCCAGGTGCACCGTGTCTACCATCTGGACCGCGGTTATGAACGGATCGAGAATAAGCTACAAAAAGTGGGGGCCAAGATCCTGCGGGTCACGGGGGAAGGATGAAACAGCCGATTACCATCGCCCTCTCCAAAGGGCGGTTGCTACCCCCATCCATCAAACTGCTTGGAAGGATCGGTGTCCACATACCCGACCTTAAATCCGACACGCGCAAGCTCTTATTTAAAGCGACTCGCGAAAAAATCCACATCATGATCGTGCGGGCAGTGGATGTCCCCACCTATGTGGAATACGGCGCCGCGGATATCGGCATCGCGGGCAAGGATAGCTTGCTGGAACAAGACAAAGACGTGTATGAACCGCTGGACCTAAGATTTGGCCAGTGCCGGATCGTCCTGGCCAAACCGGCTCAGCGATTTGGCCAGGCTACCACACCCTGGTCACGGATGAGAATTGCAACTAAATATCCTGTGATTACCGAGCGGTATTTTAGCAAGAAGGGCCTTCCAGTTGAGATCATTAAGCTTTATGGCTCTATAGAGCTGGCCCCGGGGGTAGGTCTTGCTGAACAGGTGGTGGACCTCATCTCTACCGGAAAGACCCTTCGGGAGAACCGCCTCGTCGTTGTCGAAGAGATTGCAAGGTCCACAGCAAGGCTGATTGTCAACCGGGCCAGTTTAAAGCTAAAATATGAGACGATTCGGGAGATCATCGAAAGATGTAAAAAGGCAGTTGGAGAAATGAATGGAGATTATTAAGAGTGGATCCAGGAATTTTTCAAGGCAATTGGAACGGCTGGCCCGGCGGCTGACCCTTCAGAATCCGAATGTGGAAAGGACTGTCCAGGCGATCCTAAGGGATGTCCAGAGGAGCGGCGATCGGGCAGTGATCCGATATACACGCAAGTTTGATCAGGTCCCGCTCACAGCGGCAACCCTGAAGGTTGAGCCACACCTTATTCGGGAGGCGTATCATGAGGCAGACGCCGGAGTGGTGAAAAGCCTCAAGCTGGCGGTGCGGCGCATTTCGGACTTCCACCGACGGCAAAGGATACGGAGCTGGTCTTACCAAGACAACGGGGCCACCCTGGGACAGCAGGTTCGTGCCCTCGAACGGGTGGGGATTTATGTGCCTGGGGGGAAAGCGGCCTACCCCTCCTCCGTCCTCATGAATGCCATCCCGGCCAGGGTGGCTGGGGTGGAACAGCTCATCATGTGCTCCCCCACCCCAGGCCGCGAGATCAACCCCTATGTCCTCATCGCGGCCGACCTTGCAGGGATCCGCGACATTTACCGCATCGGTGGGGCCCAGGCTATCGGGGCCATGGCCTTCGGCACCCAGACCATTCCAAAAGTGGATAAGATCGTGGGGCCGGGCAATCAATATGTGGCCACGGCCAAGAGGTTGGTGTTTGGATGGGTGGACATCGACCTTATCGCAGGACCGAGTGAGATCCTGGTCATTGCGGATGGAACGGCAAACGCAGTCCACCTGGCAGCGGACCTGCTTTCTCAGGCCGAGCATGATGAGGAGGCATGGACCATTCTGGTCACCCCCTCGAGTGAGTTGGTCCAACAAGTCCGAAAAGAGATCAACCGGCAGCTCAGAAGGCTACCCCGCCGAGCGATCGCCCAGGCCTCGTTGAAGGCCCATGGCCTGACCATCATCGCACGTGACTTAAAAGAGTCCGTTGCGATCTCCAACCGGATCGCCCCCGAACACCTTCAATTAGCGGTCCGGGATCCGGATTCCATATTGAGCGAGGTGAAACACGCAGGCTCCATCTTCCTTGGCCACCAGACCCCGCAGGCCCTGGGAGACTATCTGGCAGGGCCCAATCATGTCCTCCCGACAGGAGGCACTGCCAGGTTTTTTTCCCCCCTCTCGGTGGACGATTTTGTGAAGAAGAGCAGCGTCATCGCTTACACTCGTGAGGCGCTGACCAGGGTTGCGGGCCCTTTAATGAAGATCGCCCGGGCGGAGGGCCTGGAAGCCCACGCCCGCGCAGTCGAGATAAGAATGGTGGCCAGGCATCGGCTCTGCCAGTGACTGGCCAGGGTGTGGGGGCATCGGAGGATGTCCGAAAGGGACACCGCACGGGCCCCCACATAAAATGAAGAATGCGTAAAGCCAGCGTTCAGAGAAATACCAACGAGACCCAGATCCGCGTCGGGGTGAATCTGGATGGCCAGGGCCGTTATCGAATAAAGACCCCCATGCCCTTTTTTGACCATATGCTCTCGGTCATGGCAAAACACGGTCTCCTAGACCTCACGGTGCAGGCTAAAGGGGATACCGAGGTGGACCTCCATCACACGATAGAAGATCTGGGAATTGTGTTGGGGGAGGCCCTCAAAAAGGCGTTGGGTCAGAAGACCCGCATCCAGCGGTTTGGCACAGCCACCGTGCCCCTCGACGATGCCCTGGCCTGGGTCAGCCTTGACCTGTCGGGGAGGCCTTATCTGGTCTACAAGGTCGATCTGCCGGCAAGACGGAGGATCAAGGGTTTTGATCCATATCTGGTTGAGCACTTTTTCGAGGCCCTGACCACACACGGTGGCATAACGCTCCACATCAATGTCCCTTACGGCAATAACCCGCACCATATCCTGGAGGCAGTTTTCAAGGCCTTCGGCAAGGCCCTGGAGGGTGCATCCCGGATCAATGCCAGGATAAAGGGAATCCCCTCCACGAAGGGCAAGCTTTAATTAAAGCTGAATCCACAATGATAGCCATCATTGACTACGGCATGGGAAATCTCAGAAGCGTACAGAAGGCCTTTGAGAGCATGGGCTATCAGGCCGTAGTCACCCGTGATCGCAAACGTATCGCTGATGCCGGCCATTTGGTTCTGCCGGGGGTGGGGGCCTTTCCTGATTGTATGCGGAATCTCGAGCAATTCGATCTTGTAGGACCACTCTTGGATGGAATAGGTCAGGGGAAGCCATTTTTGGGGATATGCCTGGGGTTGCAACTCTTATTTACAGAGAGCGAGGAGTTCGGCCCACACAAAGGCCTCGATCTGATCAAGGGCCGGGTCGTGCGATTTCCTGAAAAAGGGCTCAAGATCCCGCATATGGGGTGGAACCAGATCAGATGGCAAAAACCCCATCCCCTGCTGGAAGGTCTTTCCCAAGAAGTCTATGTCTATTTTGTCCACTCATACTATGTCGTCCCCGAGGATACAGGAGTCATCGCGACCCATACAGACTATGGCATCGAATTCGCCTCCAGTGTCGCCCATGATAACATCTTCGCCTGCCAATTCCATCCAGAAAAAAGCCAAGAGGTGGGGCTAAAACTTCTTCAAAATTTCGGAAAACTAAAATGAAGGCCAAGAAGGGAATGGGATTCATCCTGGGCCTTGTGCTGGTCCTTTCAGGCTGTGGGCCACGCTATTTTCAGGGCCTCATCTTGCCCGATATTTCCGAATATCCCCTTAAACGGATCGCCATCATCCCCTTCGAGTCCGCCCCAGGCAAAACCCCATCCGCCGCCCCAGAGGGACGTGAGCAGGGGGAAGAACTCACGGCCTTTGAAGGCGTGAAGGTCGAACCCGAGGCGCAGAAAGTGATCACCGAGATCTTCTCGGAGAAATTGGAGAAGGCAGGAAAATTCTCGTTCATCCCCCAGGAGGAGGTGGCCACGGTCATGGATCGAATGGAGCTCAAGATGCAGGAAATTCCCCCAAGGGAGGTCGTCCTAGAATTGGGACAGTCACTCCGGGCGGATGCGGTCTTGGTGGGATCTGTGTTCGCTTACGCAGAGCGCAGGGGAGGCCCCCTTGCAGTAGATCGTCCTGCCACGGTGGGTTTTACTGCAAGTCTGATCAGCATCCCGGACGGTGAGACGCTCTGGACAGGAAACTATTTCGAACGCCAGCAGTCCCTCACGGAGAACATCGCCCTCTTCCCTCTCTTCTGGAAGAGGCATGGCCGGTGGCTGACGGCCAGGGAGCTTGCAGAATCTGGGGTTGAACAAGCCCTCAAGACATGGCCCGTCCCTCAGGAGAATGCTGTGCTCGAGGAGAAGACTCCGTCATGATCGTCATACCGGCTATAGATATCAAGGACGGGCGATGCGTTCGGCTCCGCCAGGGGAAAATGCAGGAGGAGACCGTCTACTCGGATGAGCCAGGAAAGGTGGCAAGGCGTTGGGAGGAACAAGGGGCAAAACTCCTGCATGTGGTGGATCTGGACGGGGCGGTCCACGGAACGCCCAAGAATTTTGAGGTGATCACAAACATCATAAAGGCGGTTAAGGCCCAGGTCCAGGTGGGAGGGGGATTAAGAGATCTTGAAGGCATAGAATCCTATCTAGTGGCGGGGGCCAGCCGGGTAGTTCTGGGGACCACTGCGGTGCTGGATCTCGAGAGCCTCAGGGAGGCCTGCAAGCGCTACCCCCAGCGGATTATTGTTGCCATCGATAGCCAGGAGGGGCGTGTGGCCATTCGCGGATGGCAAGAGGTGTCGGATCAAGCGGCCACCGAGCTGGCCAGGCGAATAGAGGATCTGCCCATCGCGGCCCTGGTCGTAACGGACATCCAGCGGGACGGGATGCTCACAGGCCCAAACCTCAATGTGTTGAAGGCCATGGTGAGTGCCGTCCGTATTCCTGTCATCGCATCGGGCGGGATACGATCTCTTGAGGACATCAAGAGTCTTTTAAAGATCCAGGAACTCTATGGGGTCATTGTCGGGAGGGCCCTCTACGAAGGCCACCTGGATCTGGGCGAGGCAATCTCTCTCACAAGGGGAATGAGCTAGTGCTGGCCAAGCGTATCATACCGTGTCTGGATGTGAAGGATGGCCTGGTGGTCAAGGGAGTCAGCTTCGTCAATCTCAGAAGGGCCGGGGACCCCGTTGAGATCGCCAAGATTTATAACCAGGAGGCAGCGGATGAACTCTGCTTTCTGGACATCACTGCCTCCCATGAGAAACGAAAGATCCTCCTGGACGTGGTCCAGCGCACGGCAGAGCAGGTCTTTATGCCCCTGACGGTAGGGGGAGGCATTCGAGATCTCGAGGACATCCGTACGCTGCTCTTGGCCGGAGCCGATAAGGTCTCCATCAATACCGCTGCCGTGGAAGACCCTGACTTTGTCCTCAAGGCCTCAGGACGATTCGGGAGCCAGTGCATCGTGGTGGCTATCGACGCCAAGAGGGTGAGCAGTGAACAGAGAACAGTGAGCAACATAGGCCGCACATTTCAAAACTCTCCACTGATCACTGCTCACTCTTCACTCCGGTGGGAGGTGTACACCCATGGGGGTCGGAAGGCCACGGGCCTGGATGCCGTGGAATGGGCGCGGAAGATGGAGTCCTTTGGCGCTGGTGAGAT
>DATECO010000321.1:0-7303 GCA_035286865.1 Nitrospiria bacterium
CAGATACCGGCAATATTCTCCATCGAACCGTTCGGGTTAGCCGCGTCCGTCGCCTCACCCTGCTCGGTGCAATACCGAAACACGATTTGCCGATGCTGATGAAGCTCTGCCAGGGTATCCTTATCGGCCCAATAGCAGCCATCTCCGTGGGCAATGGGCAACTGAATGATCTGAGAAGGTGAATAGAGGGAAGTAAAGGGAGTATCCGTCTGCTCAACCTTCAAGTAGATCTTTTGACAAATAAACTTTAGCGTTTGATTCCGGAATAATGCCCCAGGCAGGAGTCCAGCCTCTACCAGGATCTGAAACCCGTTACAGATCCCGATCACGAGTCCCCCTGCCCCTGCAAACCTCTCCACCTCCGCCAGAATCGGAGAAAAGCGGGCAATAGCACCCGCCCGGAGGTAATCCCCATACGAAAAACCGCCGGGGATGATCACCAGATCAAAGTCCTTTAGATTGGATTCCTTGTGCCAGACAAGCTGAACGGATTGACGTAGAAGGTGTCTGATGACATATTCACAGTCGCGGTCACAGTTGGAACCCGGAAAGACTAGAACCGCCACCTTCATGCTTTACTCCCCAAACCTCACCTGAGACGGACAACCCTGAAAACTTTTTAGTCCTGGATCTTGATCAGATCTCTAACGGTATTTACCAGTTCATTGGTCTGTATAGGTTTGGTAAGGTAGGCATTGGCTCCCAGTTTCATGCCCTGGTCACGATCGGATTCTGCACCTTCAGTGGTCACAATGATCACCGGGACCTTGTGATGGGATGGATCATTTCTGATGATACTCAAAAGTTTGAGCCCATCCATTAAGGGCATATTTATATCCGCGATGATCAAGTGATACTTGCCCTCTGAAAGCTTCTTCAACGCGTCCACACCATCTGAGGCCTCCACAATTCTCGCATTCTGGATGCGCCTCAGGCTAAAAGAGATGAGCTGTCGCATCGTGGGTGAATCTTCCACAATCAAGAAATTATAGTCAGACATTCCCTTCCCCCAAGTTGTGGGCGCATTCACCCTGTGGATGGGCGGACCCCCCTTCCTTGAACTTTCCGCTCAACAGATCAATAAATCCCTGAATTGTCGACAGCTTTCGCTCTGATTGGGAATAAAGCTTCGCACTAAATACGGATGTCGCCGCATGGCCAGCAAGCATCGAGAAGAGTTCGTGGTCCGTCCGCGTGAGTTTTTTCAGCTTTTGTTCCAAAAGCGTAAAGAGGGCAATCACACCGATTGTGTGCTCCTTGATGTTGAGGGGGATGCAGACAATCGGGTGAAACTGAGAGCTTGGCCGGAAGTGTTCCAGATCGGGCTCAAAATAGCTCTCGCCGGTCTTCGCTACCTTGCCCATGATCCCTTCTCCGACTCTCACCTTCCCCAGCTCTCCATCAGAAATCCCCTCTGAGGCCACGGGGCTGAGGACCTGGGAGCTGTCATCCAGGAGGAGAATCGCAAAGCGATCTGACCCGATCAGGTTGATGATTATCTCGGTCACAATCCTCAGGACTTCTTTGAAGTCCAGGGTGGAATGAAGTTGATAGCTGGCCACATATAGATTGGCGAGATTATTATTCTCCTCTTGCACTTCAAGATAACGGCTCGCAAAGTCCTTGTTTTCTTCCTCAACCTCTCGATACCGGTTCAGCAAGACAATCTTTTCCTCCTCCAATTGGGCGATAGCCTGCTTGAGCTTCAACACCTCTGAGGCAGAGGCCAGGTTTTGCAGGTTTTTTCGGCCATCCTCTCGTTTTATGATTTTGTACCGGAGCCGCTCATTCTCCTTCAGAAGTTCCTGGGTAAATTCCATCCCTTTTTTAAATATTCCCATGAACTCTTCGGCCTTGCGGGAAAGATCTCCTTCATCTTTCATACACGGTACCTCCGTAACAACACGACCCGTGTAGCACGAATTGCTGTCCTCTTGGAGCTCAAGACACGGTCAAATCGTCATCAAATTTATTTTGATTATAGCACGAATATGCTTTCCCAGCAATAAAGCTATCCACTTGTATTCTAACTCGATATGCTTCTAATAATCTCTCTGGCAATGTGAGACAGGGGAAGCACCTTATCCACAACGCCGTCTTCTATGACCTCCTTAGGCATTCCATATACGACGGCAGTCTGTTCTGATTCCGCAAGGGTCTGTCCTCCCCCTTCTTTGATCTTTCTCATCCCAATCTTTCCATCGTTCCCCATACCTGTTAAAATGATTCCCAGAACCCTGCCCGGATAGATCTCACACGCCGATGAGAACATTTGATCCACAGAAGGAACATAACGATCAGCATCCCTTTTTTCATTAAGTTGTATCCGAACCTCCTCCCGAGATCGCTGGAAGACCATATGATAACCGCCAGGGCAGATGTAGACTCGACTTTTTTCAAGCAGGTCTCCAGGTCTTGCCTCACAGACCGGGATGTGGGAGAGCTTGTTCAAACGCTCCGCGAAATATTGGGTAAATCCCGGTGGCATATGCTGCGTCACCGCCACGGGGAGGGGAAAGCCCTTGGGCAGTTGAACCACGATGGACTGGATGGCCGTCGGCCCACCGGTGGAAGCCCCGATGGCCACAAGCTCTATCTCCTTAAATATTCTCCCCTGTCTTCTTAGCGGTAAAACGGGCAGGCTCAACCCCTCCTCATAGGAGAGTATCCCGGGGTTTAGCCTTTCAATCGGGATACAGGAAACCGTAATGATCTTCGCAATCAGTTCATCTCTCATCTCCATGATCTGTGAGGTGGAAAGCGGGGCGGGTTTGGCCAGAAAATCGACCGCCCCAAGCTCCAGGGCCATAAAGACACTGGCTTGATCCGATTGGGAGCTCACCACCACTACCGGGGTTGGGAGGTTTTTCATTAACCATCGGAGGAATACGAAACCATCCACCCTGGGCATCTCAAGATCGAGGGTGATCACATCAGGGCGCTGTTTTGTCACTTGCATGATTGCATCTACACCATCTATGGCGGTGCCGATAATTTCTATCCGATGCACAGACGAAAGCATTTTCGTCAGTGCCTGCCGATAGAAGGCAGAGTCTTCGATGATCAGGACTCTTATTGGCCTCTCAGCAATACTTTTCGACAGCATACCCATCCCCATGTTTCTGATAGACCATGTCATGCCTGAAATGCCGAAGACTAAACGCAGTAGAAAGGTTAATTAGCGACTCCGAATGGCCCAGCATCAGAAATCCACCCCTGTTGAGTTTCTGGAAAAAGGTTGTGATGCTCTTCTTCTTGGCCTGGTGATCAAAGTAGATGATGACATTTCGGCAGAAGATCGCATCCAGGCCATGGATCAATCCCATCTTGTCACTGTCAAAGAGATTTAAGTGTAGAAAGGTAACCTTTTTTTTCACCCGGTCATCGATCCGGAAACCCTGTTCCTCCTTATGAAAATATTTTGAGAGGTAATAAGAGTTGATCACCCGCAGAGACGAATTGGGATAAATCCCTCGACGAGCCGATTGTAACACCCTCTGACTGATATCACAGGCAAAAATCTCGATATTCCAGTCCTTAAACACGTCATTCTCCAGAATCAGCATCGCAATGGTATAAGCCTCCTCGCCGGTTGAACACCCAGCACTCCAAATTCTCAGGGATTGTCCTGATCCCCGAGTGGCCAAAAGCTCCGGAAGGATTTCATCACTGAAAGCCTTCAGCTGCTGATCCTCACGAAAAAAGTAGGTTTCATGAATGGTCAGAAGATCGATGAGGTGAGTGAACTCGTCTTGGCCGCGATCATTGTATTTAATGAAAAAATAGTAGTCCTTAAAGTTGTCAATCTGCAGCCGGCGGAGGCTATTCTGTAAGCGCCCTTCAACAAAATACCTGGATTCATCGTCAAAATGCACGCCGCAGTGATCGTAGAGCATCTCCCGCAGGTGCCTGAAGATATCCTCTGGGAGATCGATCAGTGACCTGCCTGCTAGCATGGGGCGCCCGAGGGTCCCTCTGGTCGTATTTCTTTATTTTTCAATCAAATGTTCCAAGGCAAATTCAGCAGACTGCCTAACAATGCTGTCCGAATCTGTCAGTGCAAGCTCCTGAAGAAGCGCTTTAGAGGTGAGATCCCGCAACTTTCCTAGGGTTCGGGCCGCTGTAGCGCGAACATCCCAGTTCGGATCGGCCAGAAACCCCTTGACTGCAGGCACAGCCGTCTTGTCACCGATTTCACCCAGAGCGAGGAGGACCGCCTTTTTGACATCATCGTTAGGGCTTGAACTTGCGCCCAGGATCATCGGGAGGGTGTCCGGATCCCTCATCTTACCCAAGGCCTCTACGGAAGCAATCTGTACCACCTCCGCCGGGTCTGACAGTTTCTCCAGGACCCATCTCTTGGCAATGGCGCCTCCGCGATCTCCCAGAGCCTTGATGGCGGCCCTTCGAATCCAGATATCTTCATCCTTGAGCAGGGGTTCGAGATGTCTTCCAAGATCTACATCCTCTCGCCGGGTCAGGACATGAATGGCCGAGAGGCGTACGGAGATATTTTCGTCCCCATGGGCAAGTACGGCAATCGACTCGATATCCACCTCTTGATGCTGCCCCAGGGCCTCTACCGCGGATTTCCGTACAAAAGGATCTTCATCCTTCAATGCAAAACTCAAGCAAGGGATTGCCTTTTTATCCTTCTGTCTGCCTAGGACCTTTGCCGCATTTCCGCGCAGAGAGGGGTTCTCGCTGGCCAGGTATTCGATGAGAACAGAGTACAATGAGGACTGATTGAATCCTCCAAGGGCCTCGACCGCTGCCTCCTGGACATTGGGGTACGGATCCTTCAGGAGATTGAGTAATGGCCTGATCGCCAGAGGATCGTTGATCCTGCCCAGGGCTGTCGCTGCCGATTGCCGCACGTGTCCAGCGGAATCGGACAGGAGAGGGATCAATGATCCGACTGCCTTGTGGTCGCTGATTTCGCCAAATACCTGGGCGATGATCTCTCGGAGGCGATCGGATGCTTTGGGCAGCTCGGCCAGGAGGGGTTCAATCGCCTCTCCCTTCATGCTCACCAAGGCCGTGATGATCTCATCCTGGGTTTGATCATCGAAGCACTTGATTAATCCTTTGATCGCTTTCGTCTCTCCCATCCACCCCAAAATTCTGATCGAAGCCAACTTAATCTGGAGATTGTCATCCTCGAGCGCCGAGATTAGATAAATTGAAAGGTCTTTCCCATATACTTCTCGGACTCTGCAGATGCATCTCGTCTTCTGGTCCTGGGAAAATCGATTGTAGAGTTCCACCAGGGCCACGCTGGCTGCGTCCCTGTGCTTCTTGCTGCCCTGGCAAAGGGCATGCAAGATAGGATTGAGGGCACGGAAATCTCCAAGGCGGCTCAAGGCCTCCAGGGCAGCACGTTCCAGCAATTGTTTTCCCAGCAGACCGATAATGGGTTCAACCGCTCGGCTGTCCTTGATCTGCTGCAACGCTTTTAAGGCAGCATACTGGATTAAGGTATCCTCTCTCCGCAATAACTGAATCAGGGACTCCACGGCGTGTGGGTCTCTGATCCTTCCCAAGGCCTCCGCTGCCGCGATCTGTACGTTTTCATCTGGATCGGCAAGTGACATCATGAGCTCAGGCACGGCACGGCGATTTTTTATTTCACCTAGAATATCTGCGATGAATTTACGGATTTCTCTATTCGGGTGAGCTAACTTGGGCAGAATAAAAGGAAGCGCGCATTCCCCCAGTTGGATCAGGACTTCGATTGCTGTGTTTCGCCTGGCAGCATCGTCACCGCAAGCCAGGAATTCTATTAGTTTTTCTACAATCTGAGCATCGCATTCAAGCTTCAGAAATGCTGAGATTGTAGCCTTCCGGACCCGCCATTCAGAGTCCCCCAGGGCTTCAAATAGGAATGGAAGGCCGTGAGGGGCATTCGGATTTTGGGATAAGGACTCGATGGCCGCCAGCCTAGTCTCGGCATTCGAATCCTGGAGATCTCTCTGGATTTTCTCAAGATTCTCCGATATGCCTGACCTCTCCTCCTCCATCACCTTATCCCCTTCTCAAACACAAACAGAGATCGCCGATGCGCCGCTCATGTTGGTCCTAATTTATTATTTTTCACATAGGCTTCAAGTGCATCATGAAAATAGTCCGTATTGTTTCGGACTGAAGCCGAAACACGCTCGTTGTAGAGCTTCCTCCCCTCCTCGATCTCTTGCTTGAGCATCTCATAAAAATTGTCTTTATGGAGGGCCTCTTTGACACGTTCCGAATTATAAAGTGCAACATCAGAGACGATGATTCTGGCAAACCTCCTGGCGGATTCATGTTCCGGGGAATTACTTGAAACGACCGACCGATCTGTGATGGGTGGCAGTAGGTCCTCATCGGGTGATAACTGAATGACTGTGTCTTCCGGTTCCTCACCAGAGGGGTCGGTCTTTTTCTTATCCAACAGATATTCCACCTTCGATAATAATTCACCCTGGAGACGATGCCGTTCAATGTAGTCCTCCGCACCATAGAGTGTATTGGGTTCACGTCTGTAACCGTTTTTGCTATGTATGGCCGCTACAAGAATCACCTTGATTGATTTTAAGGATTCATTTCGCTTAATCACCTCGCACACCTCAAAACCGAACATCTGCGTCAGTCCAACATCCAAAAGCGCAAGCGGAGGATGGTGTTTTTCAAGAAGGGCTAAGGCCTCCCGCCCGCTGGAGGTCTCGAGGACTTCATAACACGCACCTCCCAAAATGTCCCGGATCAATTCACGTGTGGCCTCTCCATCCACTGCCACCAGGATCTTAAGCGAAGGGCTGGCTGTTTCAGCCATACCTCTGGGACAGGCATTTGACTCGGCCAGGTGCTGGACGGGGCTTGGGAGCAATGGGAGTGGAGCAATCTGGTCCTCACCTTGTACGGGTGCAGGGATATCGGGCGATATTTCTTCTTCTGTCCGGACTGGCTCCTGCATGGAACATTGTGATGAGGGGAGAACTGCTCCTTCTTCATCAGGTTTTTTTTCAACCAGGTCGACCTTCAGGGCCACGTGAAGGGAGGCCTGGCATCCAGGGCATTCCACCCGGAATATTCCCCCGGTTTCACTCGACCACTCAGCGGAATGAATTTCTATTTCTGTCTGGCAATTCGGGCAGTTGATCACCATTTGCATTCCTCTCTAATTTAATATGGGAGAATTCCACTTCACGAAGATTTGGGCATCTATTATAGGGGCTCACGTCGCCCCCTCCACTGGCAAAGCCAGATGGAGCGCTTCGGCTGAGCTCAGCGTCGATGCCCTCCCCCTCACACTCGCTCCCGCTTG
>DATECO010000322.1:0-3746 GCA_035286865.1 Nitrospiria bacterium
CTCGACACGTTTCGCGGCGACTACACCTACTTTTTTACGGTCCCCAGCGTGATCGTGGACTTTTTAAAAACAGAGGGGGAGGCCAAGACACTGGCCAATCCGCGTATCCGGGTGCTGGATAACAAGCAGGCGGAAGTAACCATCGGGGAGAAGTTCCCCATACAGCTCTCAACGACCACCACCACTGCGGCGACGACGACTGCGGCGATTGCAGGACAGACCACGACGCAGTCCACTGAATTTAAAGATGTAGCCATCAAATTGGGCGTGAAACCCAGGATCCTCCTCAACAATGATGTGACCCTGGAACTGACGCTCGAGATTACTTCTCTGGGTAGTTTTGAGGAAAGGTCCCAACAATTCAGATTTGGCAATCGAAGTGCAAAGACAGTCCTGAACGTGAAGAATGGTGAAACAGTCGTGATTGGGGGGCTAATGCGGGATGAGGATCGGATCTCATACAACAAGATCCCTGGACTGGGCGACATCCCATTACTGGGCAAGTTTTTTTCCAGCACCGACAAAAGCAAGTTCAAGTCCGATATCATAATGACTCTCACACCCCATGTCATCAGGGGACTGGAGGCCCCGGAGAAAGACCTCCAGTATTTCTGGTCAGGAACCGAAGAGACCTATTCCACCCGGCCCCTCTTTTCTGAGCTCCTGACCACAGGTGAGGTGAGACCTGAGGAGGGTCCGGGAGGCAACGCACCGGTGCCTGGACCACCCTTGCTCCCGCCGTTCCTCGTTCCGCCGGGTCCCTTGCCGCCCGCACCGGAGATTCCGACCCCCTCGACCCTGCTTCCCCGGAGGAGTTCCCAGTCCAATCGCGCTATAGAGCCACCTGCCACCGTTGTCCTCTATCCTCAGGAGGCACGGGTCTCGGTGAGTCAGGAGGTGACTGTGGGGGTGATGGTGAATAATGCCACGCAGCTTTCAGAAGCTGTCCTGTCCCTGGCATATGATCCCGCGCTGCTTGAGTTCCGGAGGGCCACTGAGGGGGATCTGATGGGTCGGGATGGACTCTCCACGTCGTTTGTCTCCTCGACCAATCCCTCCACCGGACTGGTGGACGTGCGCATTAAGCGCCTGGCGGATAAGCGGGGGATCAATGGATCAGGTACATTATTCTCCCTTGTGTTTTCGGGTAAACAGGCTGGGGCCTCCCCCATAGCCTTCAAGGAGGGGCATCTCCTGACCCCAATTGAGGGGGCTCTTGCGGTGAATCTGGCCAGGGGTCAAGTCACGGTCCAATGAGAGAGAAGAGAAAGGGTGTCACCCTTCTCGAGCTGCTGATTACCATCGCCATTATCTTCATATTAGCCTCCATCGTCACACCCCTTTCAAGGGTCACGGTCAAGAGGGGAAAGGAATTAGAACTCCGCCAGCACCTGCGTCTGATGCGTGAGGCCATCGATCAATTCAAAAAGGACTGGGATCGGGAGGGAGACCGGCTCATCGGCCAGGTCTGTCAGAAAAACCAGCTCACCTGCAAGGAGGTGAGCAGTATCTATGGCTATCCCAAGTCCCTGGAGACGCTCCTGGAGATGGACCTCTCTGGTCAAGAGGCGACTGTGAAGGGCACGACCAAGAGGCGTTACCTGCGCCGGATCCCTGTAGATCCCCTGACCCACTCAAGCGAGTGGGGCCGCCGCTGTTACAAGGATGAACCCGATGTGGAGAGCTGGTGCGGGGAAGATGTATATGACGTCAACAGCAAAAGCCAGGAGACCGCACTGGATGGGACCAAATACAGGGAATGGTAAAGGAGGATCGAATGGAAGCGATCGAAAAGCTTAAGTTCCAGATTCAGGAATTAAAGAGCAAGGTTAAGGAGAAGCGGACGACCACCACAAATATTAGGTCTGATTCCGATTTAAGGAAGATGCGAAAGAAACTCAGACGCATGCAGCGAAAACGTCGAGGCATATTGGCCCTGGGTAAAACGACCCCAGTGGCGAAAGATAAGAAAGAGAAAAAGGCCGTCGCAACCCAAGAGATAAAGGAAACAACCTCAGAGACTAAGAGCTAGAGAGATGCCAAAATCCGTCCGAATCGGGATCTCCCTCGGGGGAGGTGGAGCCAGGGGGATTGCGCACCTCGGGGTCCTGTCCGTACTGGAGCAGTCAGGGATCCCCATCGATGTGATTGCCGGGACTAGCTTTGGTGCGATCATCGGGGCCATGTACGCCATTCAGCCAGATGTGCAGGGAATCCAAAAAAGGATCTCTCAGTTTTTACAGAGCCCCGCTTTTAAGATGACCCGCTTTGAGTTCATGAAGCAGGACTACCAGGAAGGCAGAAAGGCGGGGCTTTTTTCTAAACTCAAAAACTCCATCCAGCGCGGAATCTTTTATGGGATATCTTTCAGGAGGATGGCCTATATCTCCGAAGAGGAGTTCATGGAGATTATCGGCCTTCTGATCGACGATATCGAGATCGAGAAGACCCAGATTCCCTTCCTGATGAACGCGGCGGACCTGATCACGGGCAAAGAATATGTGTTGGAGAAAGGGCCCTTGCGAAGGGCGATCTGTGCCAGCTGTGCGCTGCCAGGGATCTTTCCCCCCATTCCTTATGGGGAACACCTGCTCATCGATGGGGGTTGGGTCAATCCCATTCCAGTGGACCTGGCCCGTCGCTGGGGTGCAGATATCGTGATTGCGGTAAACACCTCCGAGTCCATCACGCAGGCGAAGGCCCTCAATAACGGACTGGATCTACTCTTACGGGCGGATATGCTGGTCCGGGCAAAATTAACCGAGGCCTTTATTGGGAAGGCCGATGTGGTAATCCGCCCAGACATCGGTGCTGTGCACTGGGCCGACTTTAGCCGTCCCGTGGAATATATCCAGAAAGGGATGGAGGCCACTAAGAATAAAATCAAGGAGATTAAGCAGATCATCCTGCGGAAGAAGATCCGTAAGATGCTGCTCGGCTAAGACTGTCGAAAAAGCTCCAGATGCGAGGCCGCAGCTCCAAGGACGAAGCAGGCGTACTGGGGTAGATACGTCGAGGAGGCCGAGGGGCGAGAACGAAGCAGATGGACTTTAGCGACAGTCTTAAGATAAGAATTGGTCCAGTGCCCTAATCGCCTCCTCTACCCCCACCCTTGCAGGGGGATTGGGGCGGTTGAGCTGTTTCTGGATCTCTTGTACGGCAGAGGCCAGGACAGTCAATTCCTGTTTCTGCCGTGCCTCGGCTATTTCAGCCACCTTCAGGATCCCCTGCCTTGCGTTTTCCAGTTCCTTCTTGGCCTCGCCAAAGTTTCTATTCTGAATAGCGGTCTGGGCGCTAACCAAATAGTTCCTGGCATTCATCAGCTCCATGCGCATGCGGGTTCGCCGAAGGCCCTGCTCAAGCCCCTCAATCTTAGAATTCAATTCTGAGCGCATCATATTTAAGGTATTCTGGATCGAATAAGACTTTTGCGAACCCCAGAGATAACCGAAGCCGAGCACCATGCCCAGAAAGATTAATCCCAGAATGATCCTGATGATTCCAAACATCCTTCCCCCTTTCATCTCCCTCGCACTCGCCGCTTACGTCACCTAACGATACCTATCAGATCATGGCTGATCGACCTCATTAAATTTTTATCGCTCCTTGATCATAGACCAGATGAAGATCAGGGAAAAAAGTATCGCCGCCCCAGCCGCAAATAGGGCCTCTGTGGCCATAGACTGCTTTTTAAAATAGCTGTAAAGTATGGCCAGCCCCAGGATCAAAAAGGCCAGGATGGCCTT
>DATECO010000323.1:0-5014 GCA_035286865.1 Nitrospiria bacterium
CCACCAGTCCCAGGTGTGAACCCGATATGGACAGGATGTGCGTGGTGCCTGAGGCCATGAAATGATCTCGTAGGGAATTAGTGAGGTGGCCGGTCTCCCCGATGATCATGGCCAGGAAGATGGCCAGGGGTTCGTCATGAAGGGAATTTTCCGCCGCCTGCCGGATCTTTTCGCGCCACGCGTAGACATGCCGGAGCAGGATCGAAGGCCTCTCCCCGAGTTTTGATACCAGTTCGGAGTGTGAGACCGTCCCCTCGGCCCTGATCCCCTGACGCCTCAGGTAATCGCCAAAGTTAAAAAGACCAGGGTTCAAAAGTCCTCGGGGCGCACGCAGCACCACCTGGACCTGAAGGATGTCCCCGTACTGATACTGACCCAGGAACGGGTCTGATCCTCGGAGACGGAGCCGACCCGAAACCCCTTCCCTTCGATCTCCGACCAAGATTTGTTGGGCCGTCAAGATGACCACAGACCGGTCAGGGTAGTGGACTAAGGGTTGATCGATATATCCTGTGAGTGTGACCTTGCCTTGTTCGATGAAATTCGAGAGATCATTGGTTGGGCGATACCAGGTGACAAGGTGTATATAAACCATGCCGCCGATCAGGACGACAAATAGGAAGTTCGTGTCCGGCAGGGCCAACCCGCGTCTGAGGAGGATCGCCTCCGCCAGAATGGTGAGACAGAGCAGGGTCAGGACAGTAAAGGGGAAATAGGTCAGGGCCTGTCCCAGGATCAGACCGGCCAAATAGACGCAAGCAATCCAGACAACTGGCCTGCGCATGGACAGCCCCCGCGATGCCACAAAGCTAAACGGTGATGGGTGTTAGGTGCTGGGTACTACTTTAATACGTGATATTTACGATGACCCGTCTTGATGCCTGTTCCTTGATATCTGGGGGCCCATCCGGGGCAGTGGCTCCTCCGATGCCCCCAGACCCCGCGGCAGCAACAGGCAAAGCCTGATAGCTGCCTTAGCGATCATGGCATACGAAGCACAACTCCTTGGATGGCGCACGCAGAAACGGCGGATTCCGGTTGACGTGGGGATTGTGGCAACTATCACAGTGGATCACCCCATAGGAGGTCCGCACGACGGAGGCCGTCACAATCGGGTCCCTAGGATCGATACCCTCGGCAAGCCTGAAAAAGCTTGAGACAGGGCCACTGGGCATGAGCACTCCCTCTCCGGTACGATCCGCAATGGACCAGTACCGCTGGGAACCTGGTGTAGGCCGTTCGGTGGCAAAAATCCCATCGGGCCGGCGGGGATAGAGGATGCCAGTGGGATGATCGGCGGGGCGTTCACGGGCTGTTCTGATCAGATCCGGGCCTTTTCGCTCGCCATGTACATCTGCGGCAAGGGCCCCATCATGGCAACCCAGGCAGGCCGATGATGACCCATACGGTTTTCGATCTGCAGTGTCTTCTATGATCCAGAGGGAACTTGGCAGAGAAAAAGTCTCGCCCTTCTTGCTTGGGCTCCATAGGGGAGCCGCTGGCAATATTTGGATTGCTCCGGGGAGGGAAGGGATGTCTGAGCCGGATTCTCCGGGTGAGGCTGAGGATTCGGGCTGGAGACGATCGACCTCCTCCTTGAGGACTTGGCCATCCGTATGGCAGGAGAGGCAGACGTTCCGAAGCCCCGCAATGACCCGCGAGGGGAGGAGATTGTGAGGGGTGCGGGCAACTTCATCGAATGGCGGGGCGGCCCACAGAGACCCTTCGTCGAGCGAGATGCCCCCCCTGAAAAGAACTGAGGCGTCGCTGAAAAGGATCCACCCGATGCTAAGAAGACTGAGAAGATACCTCATTCCTTGATACCTGCGCCCGCCCGCTGCTGTTCCCGCCCGGGGGGGACTGGGAGGTCAGCCCGATGCACTCGCGAATGGGCTCAGCAAGTTCCTGGGCCATCCGGGTAATCTCCTCTCTATTCTCACCCTCGATCATAATTCGTACGGTCGGCTCCGTCCCCGAGTATCGAACCAGGATCCTGCCGGTTCCTTGGAGTCTTTTCTCCACCTCGGAAAGGCGCTGGGCATATTGCGGAATGGTGGCCAGTTCACGCGTCTCTCGGACCTTCACATTCACCAAGACCTGTGGGAGCGGGGTCATGCAGGAGGTCAGCTCCGAGAGGCTCTGGCCCTTCTTTTTCATCAAGGACAGTACTTGCAGGGCTGTGACCAGCCCGTCACCGGTGGTGTGATAATCCATGAAAATGATATGGCCTGACTGCTCACCCCCAAAGTTGCATCCCTCCTTAATCATTCGCTCGAGGACATATCGATCCCCGACCGGGGTCCGGATTACTTTGATCCCGGCCTTGGCCATGGCCCGCTCCAGGCCCAGGTTACTCATCACGGTGGTAGTCATGGTATTACCCTTCAACCGACCCTCCTCTTGCAGGGCAAGTGCACAGGCCGCCAGGATCTGATCCCCATGGATCACGGTGCCCCTTTCAGAGGCGAAAATGGCGCGATCCGCATCACCATCATGGGCGACCCCAACATGGGCCTGGTGCTCGATCATGGCCTTCTGGATCAACTCGGGATGGGTGGAACCGCAATTTCGGTTGATGTTGATGCCATTGGGCCGATCGGCCAGGGCAATGACTTCGGCCCCCAGCTCCCGGAGCACGGCTGGGGCCACCTTGTAAGCCGCCCCATTGGCACAATCCACTACCACCTTTAGCCCCTGAAAGTCCATCCCCTTCGGGAGGGTGTTCTTCACAAACTCGATATACCGTCCCGCCGCGTCATCGATCCGGTAGGCCTTCCCTACCTCCCTGGCCGTGGGACGAATCGTATCGATCGCCCCTGAAAAGATCAGCTCCTCGATCTGCTCCTCCACCTCATCGGGCAGTTTGAAACCATCGCCTGAGAAAAACTTGATCCCATTGTCCTGGAAGGGATTGTGGGAAGCCGAGAGGGTGACCCCGGCGTCGGCCCTGAGGCTCTTGGTGATAAAGGCAATGGCGGGTGTGGGGAGTGGACCCACCAGCAGAACATCCACCCCCATGGAGCAGATGCCCGAAGTGAGGGCGCATTCCAGCATGTAACCTGAGAGGCGTGTGTCCTTGCCGATCACGATCCGGTGGCGGCCCGCCCGTTTCTTGAAGAGATAGGCTGCTGCACGGCCCAGCTTCATGGCCGTCTCGGCCGTGACGGGCTCGACATTGGCAGTGCCCCGAACCCCATCTGTTCCAAAGAGCCTTCGCATAAAAATCATCTTAGCAGGATCATCCTTTGATTGCAAGCTCATTTCAAGGTTTCATGCGGCTTGCATTGGGCCCTGGGGGTGGGTTATAATAAACTTCGGTTGTTAACTTTTATGCGAGGACACGATGGGTCAGGCGGTCGGTCAAGAAGAGGTGCTCAGGGCCCTGAGCGCAATCCAGGATCCTGATCTCCATAAAGACATTGTATCCCTGGGGTTTGTACAGAATATCAAAATCAAGGAATCTCATGTGGGGTTTGATATTGTCCTCACCACCCCTGCCTGTCCCGTAAAAGACCAGATGCGCGACGAGGCGAGAAGGATTATTGGAAGCTTGCCGGGTGTCTCCTCAGTGGAGGTGAATATGACCTCCAGTGTGACCTCGGGGAAGAGTCATGTGAAGGAGAATTATATCCCTGAGGTGAGAAATACCCTTGCGGTCAGCAGCGGTAAAGGCGGGGTGGGAAAGACCACAGTCAGTGTGAATCTGGCCGTGGCGCTGGCCGAGACCGGTGCCCAGGTGGGTCTCTTGGATGCCGATATTTATGGGCCGAATGTCCCAATGATGATGGGGGTCAGGAATCCCCCGCCTGGAGGCCAGAAGGAAAAGATCCCACCGGCCCAGAACTACGGCGTCAAGATCATGTCCATCGGGTTCTTTGTCCCAGAGGAAACGCCCATCGTCTGGCGGGGACCGATGATCCATGGGGCCATTCAGCAGTTTTTGAGGGATGTGGACTGGGGGGCCCTTGATTATCTGATCGTGGACCTGCCACCAGGCACGGGGGATGCCCAGCTTTCGATCGCGCAATTGGTGCCGATGACGGGTGCGATTATTGTAACCACCCCTCAGGAAGTCGCCCTTCTAGATTCTCGAAGGGGCCTGGCCATGTTTCAGAAGGTCCATGTACCGGTGCTCGGCATCATCGAGAATATGAGCTATTTCATCTGTCCCCATTGCAACGAGCGGACTGAGATCTTCAGCTATGGGGGTGGGAGGAAGGCCGCTGAGAAACTCGGGGTGCCCTTCCTGGGCGAGATCCCGATTGAGACCTCTATCCGTGTCGGAGGAGATGAGGGTCGGCCGATTCTGATTGCCAATCCCCAATCCCTGATCGCCGATGTCTACCGAAGGCTGGCGGGTTCCGTGGCTGCCCAGATCAGCATCGTCAACGCCCAGGCCTCTACGCTGCGGATCATCCAGTAATCACCCCCTGATCCGTTGATAAGGAACCATCTGCTGCGCCGTGCCTGCCTGCCGGCAGGTTGTCGCTGCGTAGGTATCTTTATGTGGGGGCCCGTGCGGTACCCTTCGGGCATCCTCCGATGCCCCCATCCCCCGGCCAGTCACCGGCAGAGCCGGATGCCTGGCCATCATCCTCACGTACCTACCCAGTACGCTGCGGTGCGGTTCCTTGCTCCGCGTTGCATCTGATCCCTTCTCAACGTTCAGGGTTCATCGAAGCTTAAGGAAGAAACCCGCCAGCCCCCAGAGGATCGGCGACTGGCGGGTTTAATTGAGGAGATCTACTTTTTCTTCTTGGCAGGGGTCTTTGCGGCCGGTTTCTTAGCACCCGTCTTGGCCTTGAGCATCTCATTCTCTTTCTGGAGGGTATTGATCTGAGTCTGCAACTGGGAAACCTCTTGAGAAAGAGAGTCCTTTTCTTTCTTCAATTTGTCAAACTGATCAGTGAGCGATGTCTTTTCTTGTTGGGCCTGCTGGAGGGCCTTAACGACCTTGTCATGTTCAGTTTTTGGCACGCCACATCCGATCAAGGATAAGGTCACTGCTGATGTG